>JAHHGS010000094.1 GCA_019359715.1 Aphanocapsa sp. GSE-SYN-MK-11-07L
CGTATCGCTTGTTGGCGCAGGTAATCTTGAGTATCTGGAGCGAGTCAGCGAGCATCAGGTTTATTCATGCTTCCATTGTAATAATAACCTTCTTCACTCTGCATTCTCTTAAGCTGCCGGGTTAATACATCATTGATAGTAGTGGCGATGTGATCAGCGAAACCTCCACTACGGCGACAGAAATTGATAGTGTCATCTCAACCGTTACCTATACGCTGCGGTCAAACTTAGAAAACCTGACCTTGCGAGGTAGCAATGACATCAACGGTATGGGCAATGCTCTCAATAACCGCATAATTGGAAATGCTGGAAATAATAACCTGAGTGGGATGGATGGCAATGATACCCTAAATGGTAGCGATGGGAATGACACCCTGAATGGCGGTGCCGGTAATGATAGTTTAATGGGTGACATGGGTAACGACACCTACATCATTGACAGTAGTGGCGATGTGATTCAAGAAACCTCTACCACGACCACAGAGATTGACAGCGTGACTTCCACAATTACCTACACGTTAAGCAGCAATTTAGAAAATCTGACACTGGCAGGTAGCAGTGCGATTAATGGTACCGGAAATAGCCTCAATAACCAAATAACGGGAAAATAGCGCTAATAACAACCTGAGTGGTGAGGATGGCAACGATACCCTGAAGGGAAGTGCAGGTAATGACATCCTGAATGGCGGTGCTGGCAATGATAATTTAATCGGCGGCACAGGCAACGACACCTACATTATCGACAGCACCAGCGATGTGATCAGCGAAACCTCAACCACAGCGACCGAAATTGATAGTGTGACTTCTACCGTTACTTATACATTAGGCAGCAATCTGGAGAACTTAACGCTAGGCGGCAGTGCAGCAATCAACGGGACTGGTAATGGCTTAAATAACCTAATCATCGGCAACAGTGCTAACAACACCTTGCTGGGAGCCGCTGGCAACGACACCTTAGAAGGAGGGCCTGGCGTTGACTCTCTAGAGGGCGGTGACGGCAACGATAGTCTGGCGGGTGGAGACGGTAACGACACCCTGATTGGCGGTCTAGGCACGGATATTCTGCTGGGCAATCTCGGTGATGATACCCTGATTGGCAGTGCAGGCAATGACACCTTCACAGGTGCAGGCGGCAGCGATCGCTTTCTCTACAATACGAATGCAACTTTTAGCGCTAGTGCGATCGGGCTAGATGCGATCACCGATTTTGCCCTGAATACCGACAAAGTTGCACTGGATAAAACTACTTTCACTGCCCTGCGGAGCGCGGCTGGATCAGGTTTCAGCACGGCGGCCGACTTTGCCTCTGTAGCGGATGATGCAGCCGTGGCGACCAATGCCGCCTTTGTCGTCTACAGCCGAGCCACAGGCAACCTATTCTACAACCAGAATGGCAATAGCGCTGGGCTAGGCTCAGGCGGGCACTTTGCCACCCTTTCCGGGATGCCCAACCTGACGGCAAACGACTTTTTGCTCCAGGCTTAAGGGCAAGCAGAGTCTAAAATGCTGAGTACTGAGGAGTGAACTTTTCTCAGCGCTTAGCACTCTCTAAACCTTACGATTTTTAGTCAACTGTTTGTAGAGGGCGATCGCCGATTTAATAATAAACGCTCCGACGACGAAGAAGAGAAACCCCAAGACAGTGACCAGAATCAAGCCCGCCCCCAGGGATGCCAAGACGGTTGGCAGATTGGCAGGGCCTGACACAGCAGCAATTGCCAGGAGTGCGATCCCGATTCCCAGCAAGAGCAAAATGACTAGCTTCAGCTTTTGCTCCCGGTTCGACTCAGGGGTTCGCAGTTGAACTGCCCAGTAGGCAACGGCCAAGAGGCTGGGCAAGATAAAGATCCAGCCGACTTGATGGCTGATCAGAGCGGCGATCGCCCCTGGAATGAAAGATAGGATGATCGTGCTGATCCATTTGCTGCGGTTGATTTCTTGGCGGGTCAACGCCAACCGCCCATAGGGATCTAGACAGAGGAGAGCCGTGAACAAGGGACGAATCAGGAGAATGCAGAGAAACAACAGCAGCACTAAAAATCGCGTTTGCGGAATTAGCAGCAGTAGAACCAACCCCACCCGCTGAGCATTATTCATCCGCGATCGCCAGAGGTCAAACCGGAGAATCGTCCGGTAGAGGACATTTCTGGCTTTCAACCCCTCAACTAATCCCTGGCGGGCCCATTCAAATTGGGGTTCCAGCCGCAGGGCTGCTCGGAAGCTATGGAGCGCCTCTGGAATCCGATTTTGATGGAGTAAAATCCAGCCCTGAATTCCATAGGAAAAGGAATTATTCGGGGCGTGGGCCAGAGCAATTGCCACCTCTTGTTCGGCCGAAGCTAACTGCCCTAGTTGCATCAAGCCCAGCAGGCGCAGATTCATACAGCCAATATGCTCAGGATCTAGGCTAAGACCTTGTTTTGTCGTCTGCAAAACCTCGGTGTACTTGGTTTGGTCGTATTGAATGCTGGCTAAGCGAGCATAGTAATCCGCATCCTTTGGGTCAAGCCGGAGCGCTTGCGCGATCGCGGCTTTGGCTTCCGTCAGTTTGCCCTGCTGGGACAAAATCCCGGCATAGATATAGTGAAAGCCAGAAAACTGAGGAGAGAGAGCGATCGCCTGTTGAATGGTTTGAGTTGCTGCTGCTAGCTGCTCTTTTTGGGCCAAGCAAATTGCCAGCAGCGCATGGGCAGAGGCATGATCGGGGTTAGCAGCCAAAACCTTTGCTAGTTCTTGCTCGGCCAGCTCGTAGCGCCCCTGGTTGACCAGGAGTTGCGATCGCTCAAAGTGGTGATCATTCACAGCTTCAGGTACTTGAGAATTTCGTCATAGGTGCCATCTTGATTGGCGTGAACCGCATAGTTGCGGGCGGTACTAAACCATTCGCGGGTGGAAGACTTGACTGCTTCAGCCGCTTTGGCTAGGTCTTTGGTGGTGAGCGGCTCTGGGATACCCGTTTTGATCGCGGTTTGCAGCTTTTTCTCGATCGCAACATCCACTAAAGCCTTCAGGTCTGCTCCCGAAAACTGATCCGTTTTTTTGCTGACTAGCTCAAAGTCAATATCGGCGCTGGGTTTGCCTTTACAGAGCAGGCGCAAAATTGTCGCCCGCCCAAGCGCGTCTGGGGGCGGCACAAACAGGATGCGGTCAAATCGGCCTGGACGGCGAAAGGCACTATCGAGGTGCCAGGGCGCATTCGTTGCCGCCAGAATTAAAACTCCCTCGTTGGAGGACTGCACGCCATCTAGCTCAGCCAAAAATTGGTTGATCACCTGCCGGCCAGCGCTCTGGCGCAGATCGGCTCGGCTGGCGGCCAAGGCATCAACCTCATCAAAAAACAGCACACAGGGCGCATGACGGCGAGCTTGGTCAAAGACGCCGTGCAGGTTTTTTTCGCTATTGCCAATCCACATATCGAGAATCTCATTCAGCCCAACGGCAATAAACCCCGCCTGGATTTCCCCGGCCGTTGCCCGCGCTAAGTGAGTCTTGCCGCAGCCTGGCGGCCCGTACATCAGAATTCCACCCCCGATCGCTTTGCCGTAGGCTTTGTATATCTCGGCATGGGTGAGCGGGTAAATAATCTTCAGCCGAATTTCTTCTTTGACGGCTTCCATACCGCCAACATCAGTAAAACCAATGGCCGGGCGCTCGATCTCTTGCGGCCCAGGTGAGCCAGCCCAGTTGCTCCTAACTCTGCCCTCAATCACATCTGAGCTAGCAGCAGCGTTAATCCCCAACTGCTCAACCAAATCAGACTCTTGCAGGCTGGCATCTTGGCTTAATGCCAGCCGAAATTGCTGCACCGCTTTTTCGACATTGCCCGATCGCAGCAATAGCCGGGCATGCAACGTCAAGGTGGCAGCAGTTTGCTCTTGTTTCAGCAGGTCTTCAATCACGACTAGGGCCTGAGCATCTTTGCCCTGCTGGTAAAAGCACCGCCCCAGCCCAAACTTAAGTTGAGGATTGTTGGGGTCAAGAGCGAGGGCTTGAGCATATTCCTGCTCTGCTGCGGCTGGCTCTCCTTGGCTAAGCAAGGTGTCGGCCAGATGCTGCCGCAGCGGCACATTATCTGGTGAGAAGTTGAGCGCTGCCCTTAAAGCTTGAATTGGGTCGAGATTGCCAGACATCGGAGATTTACTCAATAAGCATGTCTACTTAATGCTAATGGATGCGAGAGGTGTGGGCATTTACTTCAGTTGTAGGCACGCTATCAGAGCAGTTTAACCCCTGATCTCCTTCCTCGGTCACTGTTTAATCCTGACTAGCCCTGGCATCTCGAATGGCGGCAATAAAAAGCGAAATTCCCAAGGGAATACTTAGCGCCAAAATAATGGCAGTCGGAATCGTCCCCAGTTCGGCTTGCCCAGAAGTTAATTCAAACACTGAGCCAACAGCAGCAATAAAGGCAATGCAGGAGATGCCGAGGAAGGCAGAACTTTTAGGAGTCACAGGCTGCGGCTTGCTCAGCAAGCAATAAAGATTATTCAGCGATCGGCTTAACGGCGTGGCGAGAGAAGCCATGCTCTTTTAGCTCTTGATTGAGTAATACCAGGTTCTCAACCCGATCGACAAACATAATTCCGGTCAGGTGATCAATTTCGTGCTGAATTGCCCGGGCCAATAGCTCGGTTGCAAACAGAACTTGGGGTCGCCCCTGCTCATCTTTGTAGGCCACCTCAATCATGGCGGGTCGCTTCACGTCCAAATAAACGCCGGGAATGCTTAAGCAGCCTTCTTGACCGAGTTCAATCTCTGGGCTAAATTGGCGGATTGCCGGATTGACCATGATCAGAGGTGGGTTAGCGGCTTCCTCTGGTTGCAGATCAACAATGATTAACTGCTTGTTGACTCCGACTTGGGGGGCGGCTAATCCAATCCCATCGGCGCTGTACATCGTCTGGAGCATTGTGCGGGCCAATTGACGAATTTCGTTATTGACCTGACTGATCCGCTTGGCAGGCTGCCGCAAAACGCGATCGCCCAAATAGTGAATTTCTAAGGGGGGTTTTTTGAGCTTTTGCTTGTCAGTCAGCAGCGCAGTAGTCATATCAATTTTTACCAGGGCGAACTTTTTGAAACTTTACAATTCCCTTAATTCTATCACTTTAGGCTAAACCGCCAGCAGCGGAATCGAACCAAAAACACTGACTTTACTCTATAATTTCTCTCATTTGGCAGATGATGTAATTGATTTTGACTGTCTACTTTGACTGGCTTGGGGGTGAATTTGCACCCGCAGGGCTACCCATTTGGTCAAACCTTCGTTAATGTTGAGTGGTTCCTGAGTCACAGCTAATTTCGCTTTCAGTCGCTCGAATCGTATGCGTGTTTTACTGGTTTACCCACTTTTTCCGCAGAGTTTTTGGTCTTTTGAAAAAACATTAGATTTAGTTGGCTATAAAGCTCAGTTACCCCCCTTAGGGATGGCAACCGTCGCCGCGATTTTGCCCCAGACTTGGGAATTTAAGCTGGTTGATCGGAATGTGCGTCAGATTAGCGAAGCCGAATGGGAATGGGCAGAGCTAGTTATTCTGTCAGCCATGATTGTGCAGCGGGCTGATTTTGTCGCTCAGGTGCAAGCGGCCAAACAGCGGGGCAAGTTGGTCGCCGTCGGCGGCCCCTATCCAACCGCCCTGCCCAAAGAAGCGGAGGCGGCTGGAGCCGATTTTTTGATTTTGGATGAAGGCGAAATTACGCTGCCCCTGTTTGTAGAAGCGATCGCACGGGGCGATCGCAGTGGCATCATTCGATCCGGTGGCGAAAAACCGGATGTCACTAATACGCCGATTCCGCGCTTTGACCTGTTAGAACTGAATGCCTACGCTGAAATGTCGGTGCAGTTTTCACGCGGCTGCCCGTTTCAGTGTGAGTTCTGCGACATTATTGTTCTGTACGGGCGTAAACCCCGGACTAAAAGCCCGGCTCAGCTTTTGGCAGAATTGCAGTGCCTCTACGACTTGGGCTGGCGACGCAGCATTTTCATGGTCGATGACAACTTCATTGGCAATAAGCGCAACGTCAAACTGCTATTAAAGGAACTCAAACCCTGGCTAGAGGCGCGGGGCTATCCATTCTCCTTTGCAACTGAGGCTTCAGTCGATCTGGCCCAAGACCCAGAGTTGATGGAAATGATGGTGGACTGCAACTTTGGCGCTGTGTTCTTAGGCGTAGAAACCCCAGATGCCGACAGTCTAGCCTTGACCAAAAAGTTTCAGAACAACCGTGACCCCCTCTCAGAATCAGTGCTGGCGATCGCTAAGGCAGGACTGCGGGTGATGGCGGGGTTCATTATTGGCTTTGATGGCGAGAAAACCGGGGCTGGCGATCGGATTGTCGAGTTTGTGGAGCAAACCACTGTTCCGACTGCCCTGTTTAGTATGCTGCAAGCCTTGCCCGATACTGCGCTTTGGCATCGCTTAGCCAAAGAGGGACGCCTGCTGGCCGGCAACAGCGACATTAACCAGTCATCTTTGATCAACTTTGTCCCGACCCGCCCCCTAGAAGACATTGCCCGCGAGTACGTACACGCTTTTTGGACGCTCTACGACCCGATTGTGTTCTTAAACCGCACTTACCGTCATTTCTTGATTTTGGGGCAGGCAGAGCGCAACCGGCAGCGAACCAGTTCGGGTAGCGCAGGTAGCCCAGCAGTGAGTTGGGTAATTGTGTGGGCTTTGCTGATTGTCTGCTGGCGGCAGGGAGTCGTGCGTAAAACTCGCTGGCAATTCTGGCCCAATCTGTTCAGTCTGCTAAGACGCTATCCCGCAGTAGTGCCTAACTATTTATCTGTTTGTGCCCAGGCAGAACATTTCCTGGAGTTTCGCTCGATTGTCCGGGATCAAATCGAAGCTCAGTTAGCAGAATTTTTGCTGACTCAACCGCCTCAGCTTGTAACTCAGCCAGTCCCAGTCGAGCCGATGGCTGAAAGCGCTTAAGCGATCGCAATCCGTCGCCAGGCTAAGTGACTAAGCCATCGCCCTTTTGCAAAAACTCCTTCAGGAACCAGCGGTGTTTTTGATGGACTTGAACTAAGCGGGTGTAAAGGTCAGCCGTGCCAATATCGCCTGCATCGGTTGCCACCTCAGCATCTTCGTGCATTTCTTTAATAATTAGCTCGTGGCTGGCGATCGCCTCAGCCATCATTTCTTGCAGGGTTAAACTCCCAACCGAAGCCTTCACCGTCGCCATTGGTAGGTATTGTTCAGGATCGCCGATCGGTGAACCGTCTAGCATCAGGCTCCGCTCGGCCAATTCATCCAGCATTGCAAACACTTCAGCCCCTTGCTCGTCAAACAGGAGATGCACATCTCGAAATAGAGGGCCAAAGGTGAACCAATGGTATTTTTTATAGTTGAGGTATGCGATTAGGGTATTCGCTTGCTCTCGATTTAAAGCTTTAATCAGAGCGGTTTGTTGAGCGGAAAGTGTGCTCGTCATAGCTGGCTCCCGTAAGTACTCTTGCCTAGTCCGATCGACAGGCTCATTATTTCCAGCTTACCGCCTTCCCTGAAATTCCAGTAGACTTTCTTCGGGTTTCCAGCGGTGAAGCGGTTGATTTAAAGCGAGCTGAGAGCGGCGATCGCCGGTTCAGCCGCCGCCAGTTTGACGATCAGTTTGACGCCAAATTCAGCTTCAAAGGTGTCTTTTTTGTAGTCCAGACTCCACAGTTCTAAACCACAGTCATCCTCGGGGCGAGTTGGCTCTAGGTGCAAATGAAACTCGTGGCTGAGCGGGAAATACTGACAGTGGATGCCGCGAATTGCCCCAATCTGACGCCGATCCAGGGCAACGGCCAACCGGAGCAGGGCGCTGAGCTGATCGACAATTTGGCGGTATTGGTTTGTGAGAATACGATAGTTTTCATGCTTTTTGCGGGGAGGACTGCGGCGATGGTAGCGGGCTAAGTTGGCGATCGCTTCGACCTCCGCATCGGTATAGCCCAATAAGCCGCCATGCCGGACTAAGTAGTAAGAATGCTTGTGGTGAGCCGAGTGGCTGACGTAGTGCCCGCAGTTGTGCAGCATTGCCGCTGCCCACAGCAACTGTCGCTCTGAAACAGACCACGAGTGCAGCATGCCTAGGGTTTGGTCAAACAAACTGGTGGCAAATTCGGCCACTCGCTCGCCATTCTCAAGGTTGACCCGGTACTTTTGAGCCATGCTAATCACGCTCCGCTGTCGGACTGAGCTTTGATAGCGTAGGCGGTCTTCAATCAGCCCGTGGGTTAGCATCCAATCGACAATCATGCCTTCCCGCAAGGCTCGATTGCAGGTGTCAATCGACTTTAAGCCCAACAGTTGCATTGCTTCTTGCAGAATCACAGCCCCACTCAGAATAATTTCCGCCCGCCGCTCTGACATGCCTAAAATTTGCGATCGCTGCTCGTAATTCAGCTTTCGCAGCCGCTGGGTGAGGGCTTGCAGGTCTGCCAAGCTCATCTCATGCCCGCCCAAGGAGGTCGGGGGAAAGCCCGTCTTGTTCCAGGCGTAAATTGTAATCAGGCTTTCAATCGTGCCAGAGGTGCCAATCAGCCGCGGAATTTCGCCGGGGCGGAGGTGCGATCGGACGGACTCGGTTGGCCACTCCAACATGCCGCGCACGTAGTCTTGCAAGTTGTGATACTCGCTGTCGCTAATTGGATCGGTATGAACAAACTGGTCGCTCAGCCGCACTGCCCCGACTTTGGTGCTGCTCAAATAGCGTGGATCGCCGCCATCGCCCAAAATAATCTCGGTTGAACCACCGCCAATGTCAATAATCACGTGGGGCTGGTTGTTAAATTCGAGCGCCGACAGGACGCCTAAGTAAATCCGCCGCGCTTCTTCTTCACCAGAGATTAAGTCAATTTTTAAGCCTAGTTCTGCCTCGACCTGCTCTAGAAACTCCCGCCCGTTGGGGGCTTCTCTGACCGCACTGGTGGCAACCGCCAGAATGTCTTCCACGTTTAGGCCGCGGGCTAACTCTTGGCAACGTTTTAAGGCGGCCAGCGATCGGCTCATGGCTTCTGGGGTCAACTGCCCGGTTTGTTGGCAGCGCTCGCCCAGCCGCACCGTATCTTTTTCGGCTGCGATAATCTTAAAGCTGGGCAAGCTAGGGTTAATTTGCACCACTGCCATGTGGATCGAATTCGTCCCGACATCGATTGCCGCCAACACCCGCTGATTGCTTTCCATAGGAGGTTTAACCCAATACTGCTGACCTAACTCTGGTTCTGCCCTGAAATTAATCCTTAACGGCCCAGAGGTCAATCCAAGCGGTAAAAATCGTGACAGAGTTTAGAAAGACAAAAATTTGCGATGATAGCTTTACATTGATCAGCCCGACCTACCGCCGCAGTTAACCTATGGAGATTTTGATTGTTGAAGACGATCGCGAGATTGCCCAACTGATTCAATTGGCCCTGAGCAAAGAGGGGTTTACCTGCCGGGTCTGCCATGACGGTTTGAATGCGCTTAGCGTTTATCAGGAGATGCAGCCCGATTTAATTGTGCTGGACTGGATGTTGCCAGGGGTGGATGGGCTAGAAGTGTGTGCGCGTGTTCGCCAAAAGCCCGGACAAAAAGACCCTTTTATCTTGATGCTAACCGCTAAAGGGGAAGAACTGGATCGAATTATTGGCCTCTCAACCGGAGCAGACGATTACTTGGTCAAGCCCTTTAGCCCCAGAGAGCTAGTGGCCAGAGTCAGGGCGTTGCTGCGGCGCAGTCTCCGGCAGGGTGGGCAGAGCCAAGTCTATCAAACCTCTAGTTTTAGCGTTGATTTAGACCAGCACTCAGCGGCTCGTCATCAGCCGGATGGTCAGCCAGAGCCGCTTGACTTGACCACCCTGGAATTTGATTTGTTGGCGACGTTTTTAAGCCATCCAGGGCGGGTTTGGAATCGCAGTCAACTGATTGATCGCCTCTGGGGCAGCGACTTTTTCGGCGACGATCGGGTGGTGGATACCCACGTTGCCCGTCTGCGCAAAAAGATTGAACCTGATCCAGGCAATCCCACCTTTATTAAGACGGTGGTTGGGGTGGGCTACAAATTTGAAGACGCCCCCACTCCGTAGCCTGGTGCTATTGATTTTTATCGGCTGTGACAATTCTGGGTTGATTGCTTAAAAGTCCATCTTGGCAAGGCTTTCAGGCAGAAGCTATCATGAATGCAATCGCGAAGCGCTATATAGTGTTGTTGGTATTAGTGATGAATTTTTGATCAATTGAATCGCGATGAATCTTACTTCTGATCTCGGTGGGGAAGCTTCAGAAAAGATACCAGCAGTCCAGATTGCAGGGCTGCAAAAGACCTATCGAACTGGCTTCTGGCTCAACCAAAAAATCACATCGCTCAAACAGTGTTCGCTAACCGTTTATGAAGGCGAAACCTTTGGGTTACTTGGCCCGAACGGAGCTGGCAAAACGACGCTGCTGAAAGCCATGCTTGGGATTATTCGACCTTCGTCCGGGCGGGGGTTGGTGCTGGGTCAGCCCTTGGGCGATCGCGCCGTCAAACAGCGGCTGGGCTATCTGCCAGAAAACCCTTATTTTTATGATTACTTAACCGGCTGGGAATTTTTACAGTTAATTGCGGGACTGTTTCAGATTCCTGCCGCCGTCCAGCGCCAGCGGATTCCCCAGCTTTTAGAAATGGTTGGCTTAGCCCAGACTGCCGCCCGTAAAAAGCAAATGCGCCGCTACTCGAAGGGAATGCTGCAACGAGTGGGCATGGCTCAAGCTTTAATTAACGATCCTGACTTGGTGTTTCTAGACGAACCAATGTCTGGGTTAGACCCCTTGGGGCGCTATCAAATGCGGGAAATTATTTTATCCCTCAAGCAGCAGGGCAAAACCATTTTCTTTAATAGCCATGTCCTATCGGATGTGGAGATGATTTGCGATCGGGTTGGCATTCTGGCTCAAGGCGATCTGATTTGCGAAGGCTCTTTAGAGCAGCTTTTGGGGACAACAAATACCTACCATGTCCGTGGCGAAGGAGGGACTGCCGCAGGATTAGAAGCATGGCTGACTGATTTGCAATTTCAAGGGGAAACGTGGCAGGGACAACTGAGCCATGATCCACAAAAATTCTTGGCGGTTGTGAATGAACTCAACGCTAAAATCACCGCTATGAATTTGGCCCGACCTTCCCTAGAGGAATTTTTTATTCATCAACTTAGAGAGCGCGGCATTCATCAGAGCAGTTAATTTGAGCGGCACTGATCAGTGCCCAACTACTGAGTCAATGCCCGCAAAAATCGCTGCATGTCGGCCAGGAAGCCTGTACGGCTTTTGGGTGAGTCTGAAGCTTGGGCAAAGAGTTGATCTAGGCGATCGCCAGCCGGTTTACTCAGTTCTTCAGCAATGACTTGATACTCACCAGCCGGTTTTTCTAGCCATACCTGCCAGGGAGCAGGGTAGGCTCTCGTCAAGGCTCCAGCCTCTAGGGGGCGCAGGTAATAGCAGGTTTCGATTGTATTCAGAAACCGCTCCCGCAGTTGCCGACCAGCGTAGCCAATCCCAACGATAGACACATCTTGCAGTTTGGGGTTGAGCAAAATAAACGGGCGATCGCCGGCTTGCTCACAGAGTTTTTCAACTTGCCCGACTTCAACGGGGGTCGGAGCCACCACCACAAATGCCTGATCTTCGGCTTGGATTGGCTCTAACAGCTCATTCACGCCCCGCAGGGTGAACGGGACATCTCCCCATTCCCGGCGAGCTAGGGCGGCTGAACCCGCATCAGCAAAAAAGACTTTTAGGTGTTCCCCCAAGTCAGCAAACAGGCTGATGTACTGCTGAGCGACTGGCAGCGGTTTGAGTTCTGGAAACAGCAGCTCAACTTGCAAACGGCTATAGCCAGCCGTGATCGCGGCTTGAGTGGCTGCACGGGCCTGGGCGATCGCTTGCTCCAGACTTTGGGGAAGTTCGTTCATCTGACGGCCTTAGCTAAGATCATGCGCTTTTAATTGGTAGAAGACTACCGATTGAAAGCGCACTTTCTATGATCTCATCAAACAGCAACTGAGGCAGCCAGCGGTAAGCTAATTTCCTTGCCGTCGCCATCAACGCGCTGTAATTTAGCGCCAAGCTGACGTAGTTTCGCTTCAATGTTCTCGTAGCCCCGATCTAAGTGATGCAGGCTGTGGATGGTGGTTTTGCCTTCCGCTGCCAGTCCAGCCACCACTAAGGCTGCGGCGGCTCGTAGGTCTGTTGCCACCACTGGCGCTCCCGACAGCAGCGGCACGCCGCGAATCACGGCATGGTTGCCCTTAATCCGAATATCCGCCCCCATCCGGTTCAGTTCTGGAACGTGGGTGAGCCGATTTTCAAACACCGTTTCTGAAATCAGGCTATTGCCCTCACAAATTGTTAGCAGCGACATAAACAGCGCCTGCATATCGGTGGGAAAACCAGGGTAGGGGTAGGTTTCAATGTCTGTACCAATATGAACGTCGCCTGGAACAACCCGCAGGCTGTCTGGGGTATCAGAAACAACGTCTACCCCGATCGCTTTTAGCTTGGCGATCGCTGCCGTCAAGTGGTCGGGAATCACAGCAGTCAGCCTGATTTCAGAGCGAGTAATGGCTCCGGCGACCAGAAATGTCCCGGCTTCAATCCGATCGGGAATAATCTGGTAATCAGTCCCATGCAGGCGATCAACGCCGACGATCGTAATTGTGTTAGTGCCTGCGCCGTGGATGTTGGACCCCATTGCTCGACAGAAATTGGCTAGGTCAGTTACTTCTGGCTCCTGGGCCGCGTTTTCAATAATTGTTTCTCCGTCTGCCAGGGTTGCAGCCATCATTAAGGTTTCGGTCGCTCCCACACTGGGATAGTCAAGATAAATTTTTGCGCCCTGAAGTCTGCCCCCGCGGGTGTAGGCATGGACAATCCCATGCTCAATTTGGACATCTGCCCCCATCGCTTGCAGCCCCCGCACGTGCAGCTCAACCGGACGCGCCCCGATCGCACAGCCGCCTGGCAACGGCATTTTTGCTTCCCCTAGACGCGCCAACAGCGGCCCAATTGCAAAAAAGCTGGCTCGCAATTGGCTGACCAATTCGTAGGGAGCCTGGGCGCGGGAAAGATCTTTGGCATTAATTTCTAGGCGATCTCCCTCTCCCCGTAAACCAACTCCCAACGCCCGCAAAATCTCCTGCATGGAAGTGATGTCTGCCAAAGCTGGCACATTCCGCAAGCAGCAAGTCTCAGCCGCCAACAGAGCGCCTGTCATCAGGACAAGAGCCGAATTTTTAGCCCCGCTGATCTTGACTTCCCCATGCAGAGGCTGTCGTCCCCAAATCTGGAGTACGGGCTTACCATCTTCCTCAGAAGGCTGAAGATGAGAAGGGGAAATTGGCTGAGAAATGGCTCTGTCCTCCTAAACTTGGATCTACCTTCAGCAAAACTGAAGCAAACTTTGCAATTTTTAACAGATTCTACCTGAAAGCAGGCATTTTTCCGAACGTGACCTCATTAACGGTCGGCAAGTTCCGCTTATACAGGTTTGCATTTGAGATTTAAAGGCAGGAGGAGGAAGGCAGACTTCGGCGTGAGCGGCTCGACTGTGAGCGCTCGCCGAACAGCTCAGTCGAACGAGGGCAGAAGGTTAAAAGAGATTTTCTATTTCTAGCCTGAGGTGAGTGTCGTCTTATCTAGCTACCGCCAGTTCAGGGTGAATGGGCAAAGTGGGTTGAGTCGCTTGAGCAATGACTTGATCAATCAAGCCATACTCCACCGCCTCCTGCGCTGACATAAAGAAATCTCGCTCAGTATCTTGCTCAATTTGCTCCAAGGACTTCCCAGTATAGTTCGCCATGCTCTGGTTAATCTGGCGTTTGAGGTAAAGGATTTCCCTGGCTTGAATCTCAATATCCACCGCTCCCCCCTGCGCGCCACCGGAGGGTTGATGAATCATAATCCGCGAACTGGGCAAACTGCGGCGCTTACCTCTAGCCCCCGCACCCAGCAGAAACGCACCCATACTGGCTGCAAATCCATAGCAAATCGTGCAAACATCTGGACGAATGTGCTTCATCGTGTCGTAGATTCCCAGACCATCCAGCACAGAACCACCTGGAGAATTGATATACAGATAGATATCCTTTTCGGGGTCTTCTGCCTCCAAAAACAGCATTTGGGCGACAATGCGGTTCGCCATTGCCGACTCAACTGGTTCTGCCAAAAAAATGATCCGCTCGCGCAGCAAGCGAGAATAAATGTCGAAGGCTCTCTCTCCTCGACTAGATTGTTCGATTACAGTAGGAATCATGATGTGGGTTCTCTCAATGAGGAGGATGATTAGATAATCGGCCGTTGGACTAGAACGCCTACGACCGATCGCCTAGAGATTTCAGGCAACTAAGGCTAATCCCTTGGTGAGTTCTAGCAAGCGCTTGAGGTCAGACAGGCTGCTAGTCCATCTGCCGCTGGCATGCATGCAGCTTTGAGTGTCCAGTCGATCGTGAATCAGCGTGAGTTTCACGGTAGCCCCGGATTGCTGCAACTCAAACCGCACACGAGAGGGTTGTACGCCTATTGCATCGGGCATTTGCAAGCTGTAGGTCAGGCGGTGCGGTGGTTCGGATTGCAATACTTCGCCAATATCTTCCGATTCGCCATCTGAGTTAATCTGCTGCACGGACGAACCAACCTGCCAGTCAGGCTGGAGTTGCGCCTCTTGCCAATACTGCTGGGTAAATGTTTCGCTAGTCAATGCGTTCCAGAGCTGTTCGAGAGTGGTCGCAATATAGGTCACATAAACGAAGGTGGGTTTATCCATGTCCTGTCTCCCTGGTGTGCTCTTCGAGTGTTCGTTTTAATGTACTCAATGCATCTAATTGATGGCGCGCATATTTGCTGAGCCAGCGATCGCAAATGTCTTGAATGGGCGCAGAGTTGAGGTAATGCAGCTTTTCTCGACCCTGCCAGATGATCACCACTAGATTTGCTGACTCTAAGAGCGCGAGATGTTTTGTAACCGCTTGTCGTGTCATCTCAAGGTGTTCGCATAGTTCTCCTAAGGTTTGTCCATTGTGAAGGTACAACTGGTCGAGCAATTTTCTTCGACTCGGATCGGCAAGGGCTTTAAACACTGCATCCATACTAGAACATTATGCAACCTTTTAGTTGCATGTCAAGCGATCGCTTTTTCAATAGTCTTGGGTGGGAATGGTCATGCTGGAGCGATTGCAAGTTCCATTGACTGACAGATTGATTTTTGACTTGGATACAGGGTTCTGTTCAGAGGTGTTGTTTCAATTAGTTTGAGGCAACGCGTTTATAGACTGGAGAATACTTCGGACAATGCCTTCTCTCTTTGGAAGATCCTCTATCCCATTAGGAGTATCGATGTGTAAAGCAAAGAAGACTGGACCTGTTGGCTGCTCTACCCATCCAACCCACCATCCAATATCACCAGTCCAGCCCGTTTTTCCACGCAATATCCAATTTTGTCCAGCTTCAACAATCATAATGTCTTTGACCAAACGCTGATGCTCTACCTGCAAAGGAAGATCAGTACGATAAAGACGCTTCAGAAATGAGATTTGTTCGTGTGCTGAAATACTTAGATTGCCATCAAGCCAATAGCCCTCAGTAGCGCCTGAAGTGTCTGCGTTGCCATAATCAATCTTTTTCAGATAACTTCTAGCCCTGTTCTCTCCAATATTCTTTGCGAATTCTTGATAAACCCATATAACCGAATTACGCATTGAAGAACGAAGATCCTGATCTTGATTCCATGATTCAAGATTTGCCGATTGCCAATACCTCTTTCTGCCATCCCATGGAAAAATCTGAAACTCGTCACGGACGACTCCTGTATCCAGAGCAATAAGAGCATGAGGAATTTTGAATGTGGAGGATGGCGAGTAGCGTTCTCGGGAGCGGGCTTCGTCAACCACCCAAGTCGCTTGAGTGTCTTGCCGCTCATCTACTACCAATATGGTTCCCACTGCTGCAAACTTGTTAAAGATATTCCTCCAATCAGGGCGTTCTGTCAGTTGCTCTGCTGCGCAAGCAGGATGCATGACAAATGCCACCTCTGGCTGAGAATTCTTCCAATTGGTGCGTTCTGTAGGTTGTTCTATTGCACAACTAAGGGAAATAAAAGGGGAAAACACAGCATGAAGCATTAATGCGCGATATTTCATTTTTCTTAATTGCCTTGTTTCTTGATTGATCAGCTTGAACTACAGTAGCTGATTCTTAAATTCCGAAACTTGAGATGAAGTCGTGGATGAGTTCTAAATCAGCATTTGCAGCATAACGTTGCCCATGACCCGCCGCAGATCACCTTGAACTCCTAACCGATAACCTCTCGGCGGTCGGCGTGCATTGGGGTTGTTATGCGGCGATCCGAGGTGCGATCGAATCCTTGACTCGATCGGCACCTTGGATCGCACTCTCTCCATTATCCAGCTTGCTCCAGGGCAGCCCTTGCTCGATCCATGTATTCTGACATTGCAGCATCGATCGCCCCTCGACTAGCGATTTCCGGCTGCTCCTGCTGATACATCCGGTTTAAGGACTGCTCAATGCCAGGATCGCCGCCAGTAAACGCTTCGATCAATTCCAGTGAGCGTCGAGCCAAAGCTTTCACAGGTTCGCTCGCTGGATCAGTGCCCTTCTCCATCTCAGCCCGTACCTGCTCAATCAGTTCTTGCCAATCGGCTTGTCCCTGACGCATCTGCTCTTCACCTAGCAGTTCTCGGTGTTGGTTGATGGTTTTCAATTGTTCGGGTGTGTAATATTTTTCCAACATACAAATAGCCTCAATGGTTTGAATCAACGCTTCGACAGAAACAGGTTCTATCGAATTCACAGTTTGAACAATGCTTTCCAAACGATTGAGCAGTTTTTGGGAAAGTTGAATTTGTTCTCGTACTCGTTTGATGTGAAGTTGCATCACATACACAAACGAGAAATTGGATTGCCCAAGACATGCGCGGATTTCGTCCAACGAGAACCCGATTTGCCTAAGGGACACAATTTGCTGCAATCGAATAATGTCAGCCTCGTCATACAGCCGGTAGCCCGTTTCAGTCCGGTGAGACGGCGAGAGTAGGCCGATCTCGTCGTAGTAGTGCAACGTCCGTACCGAGACTCTGGTTTGTTTAGCGAGATCGCCGACTTTCAGCGTGACTGGCTGCATCTGCTCTTCCTCCTTGCGTAGAGACAATCTCAATCTGTGAATGCATCCATCGTAAAAGCCTCACGCTGGGTCAGTGTCAAGAGAGACCGCAAAAAGAATCAGCTACAGCAGATTCACTTAATATATGGAAGCGATCGCATTCTTGCAGATACCTTCGCGATCGCTTCGTACCGATAGCTGGAGCCCCACATACTGATTAGACTGACATCATCCGCCCTCCTTCTGCCTTTCCACCGCACCTAAAACAGGAAATACCGCTGGGCCATCGGCAGGACTGTGGCGGGTTCGCAGGTCAGCAATTCGCCATCCGCCCGCACTTCGTAGGTTTCTGGGTTGACTTCCATTTCGGGCAGGGCAGAATTTAACTTCATATCTTGCTTGCTGAGTTGGCGGGTGCCAGCAACTGCCACAGCAGTTTTTTGCAGCCCTAGCTGAGCCGGAATACCTGCCTCCAGCGCTGCTTGCGAGACAAACGTTAGGGATGTCGTGGCGATCGCCCCCCCAAAACTAGCAAACATTGGCTGCATGTGGACGGGCTGCGGGGTCGGAATGCTGGCATTGGCATCGCCCATTTGGGCCCAGGCAATCAGACCGCCTTTGAGGACAACTTCTGGTTTAACGCCAAAAAAGGCCGGTCGCCAGAGACACAGATCTGCCAGTTTACCGACTTCGACCGAGCCAACGTGCTGAGCAATCCCGTGGGTAATCGCCGGGTTGATCGTGTACTTGGCAATGTAGCGGCGGGCCCGCAAATTATCGTTATCTCCAGTTTCACCGGGCAACGCCCCCCGCTGAACTTTCATTTTGTGGGCGGTTTGCCAACTGCGGAGGATGACTTCGCCGACGCGTCCCATCGCCTGAGAGTCAGAAGAGATCATACTGAAGGCACCCAGGTCGTGCAGAATGTCTTCAGCGGCGATCGTTTCGCGGCGAATTCGCGACTCGGCAAAAGCAACATCTTCCGGGATGCCGGGGTCGAGATGGTGACAGACCATCAGCATGTCTAGGTGCTCATCCAGGGTGTTGAGGGTGTAGGGACGAGTGGGATTGGTAGAAGAAGGCAGCACATTCGCCTGACCGCAAACCTTGATGATGTCTGGCGCATGACCCCCGCCCGCGCCTTCGGTGTGATAAGTGTGAATCACCCGGTTCTTAAAAGCAGCGATCGTAGCTTCAACAAATCCGGCTTCATTCAGGGTATCGGTGTGGATGGCGACCTGGACATCATGCTGGTCGGCGACGCTGAGGCAGGTGTCGATCGCCGCCGGGGTGGTGCCCCAATCTTCGTGCAGCTTCAGCCCGATCGCGCCGGCTTGCACTTGCTCAACCAAGGCTTGGGGTTGACTGGCGTTGCCCTTGCCCAAAAAACCCAAATTGACAGGGAAGGCATCCGCCGCTTGCAGCATTCGATAAAGATTCCAGGGGCCAGGCGTGCAGGTAGTCGCATTGGTGCCCGCCGCTGGGCCAGTGCCGCCGCCAATCATCGTTGTCGTGCCGGAGGCGATCGCCACCTGAATTTGCTGCGGACAAATAAAGTGAATATGGGTGTCAATCCCGCCAGCGGTTAGAATCATTCCTTCCCCGGCTAGGGCTTCGGTGCCAGGGCCGATGATAATGTCTACGTTGTCTTGGATGTAGGGGTTGCCAGCTTTACCAATTTTGGCAATTCGCCCATCTTTGATCCCAATGTCGGCTTTGACGATGCCCCACCAATCCAGAATTAAAGCATTCGTAATCACCAAATCGACGGCACCATCGGCATTGGCGATCGGCGATTGCCCCATCCCATCTCGAATCACTTTGCCGCCGCCAAATTTGACCTCATCCCCGTAGGTGGTCAAGTCTTGTTCGACTTCAATCAGCAGCTCAGTGTCGGCCAGACGGACGCGATCGCCAACGGTTGGCCCATAGGTTTCAGCGTAAGCCCGGCGATCGATCGGATAACTCATACTGCAAGCCTTACTCTTAAAAATTTGCAATGCCAGTTGAAAAGTTTGACTGGCGCTTTTAAGAAACTCTACCTGAGAGTGAGTTACTCAAACGTATCCTGAACCACTGACGCGATAGCAGTCTTAGGATGAGATGCCTTATTGGGTGCGCCATCCTAAGACTGATTTAGGATTTTTAAACTAAATTACTTGCCCTGGATTGCGTTCTTCAGATTGGCTAAGCGCTGTCTGTTCATTGTGGCTAGTTTTTGCCGCTGCTCTTTGGTCAAAATATCTTTTAGCTTTAGCATTACCTCAAACCGGGCATTGTCGAATTGCTGTCTTAATTGCTGCACCTGTTTGTGCTGGTCACGAATCTGACTTTCAGGCGCGCCGCTGACAATTAAGCCCTCTAGGGTTTCTTCGGCTTGGTTTAACTTTTTGTGATCCTCGGTAATTGGGACCTTGTACTTATTTTCAACGGCCTTGACTTGCTTAATTTGGTCTGGCGTCAGTTGCAGCGTTTGCATCCACTTGGGCAGAGCAGGCACTGCGATCGGTTTTGGTGGATTGAGCGGTGCAGTTTGAGCATAAGCAGGCTGTAAAAATCCGGCCCGGATTGCCAGAGAAAGCAGCAGACAAGGAGCGATCGAAGATAGTTTCATATAGCGAGTACCCCAACGCTTAGATCATCATGAATGGACTAAATCAGTCTATAGCAGTCTCAAATCGTTTTGATTCAACATCAATGGAGTCCAAGTGCGACAGCAAGATTAATTACGGGCTGAAACGGGGCATACTGGATTGTGTGAGGCGAATTTGGAGTGGGCAAAAAATGCTAAAACGATGGCTGACAGTTGCTGGGTTAATTGCTGTTTTCGCGGTTGTCGATGGGCCAGTTTCGGCCCGTGGGGTGGTTAGCAGTCAAGCTGCTGAGACTCACCGCGAAAGCGCCGATTTTGAGCGGTTGACTCGCCGTAGGATTTTGGGGCAGCTTCAGCCAGCGGTGCCAGCCCTAGAGCAGGGAGGCAAGGTGATTGAAGACAAGGCGGCTCCATTGACAGAACCACCGCCAAATTTACAGCAGGCTGATGAAATTCTCCAACAAGACGTTAACGTCGCCAAGCAAGAGTCAGTCTCAGACATGATTCAGGCAGCCCAAGACGAAGACCTGCTGACCGATGATTATGTCGGTAATCCCAACTATTTCAATGCTGCCGGCGGCCAACGGTTTGGGAATGAAGAGCTTTGGTCTTGGCCCTTAGGACTTCAGCCCTATACGCTCGGTTTTTAGAGTTTGTTTTTTGTGTTTCCTTGGAGTTAATCATCATGTTCAGACTGTCTCGTCAGTTGATGTTTGCTGGTCTTCTGGCGCTGCCGATCGCCCTCGTCGCGGGTCAGGCTGCTCAAGCCCAAGATAGGTTTGGGGCAATTTCCTATTCTGCCTCAGACGGTGCGGACGGCTATTCCTACAACTACGCTAGCCGCAGCGCCGCCGAAGATCGAGCCTTATCAGAATGTCGGGGCTATGGCGGCACCGACTGTCAAGTGCTGGTTTGGTTTCGGAATGCCTGCGGAGCAATGGCAGTCTCTTCATCAGGAGCCTATGGTTCAGGCTGGGGAACAACGACTGGGTTAGCTGAATCTGCGGCTTTAGGCAGTTGCGAACGGTCAGGAGCAAGCTGCCAAATTAAACGCTGGGTCTGCACCGATCGCTAACCTGGATTCAAAAGCTGGATTGCTGAAGATTTAGTCTCAGTAGCTTAACCGTTAAAATTGAAGCAGCTTCCTGTCATCCCCAAAGACGGGCCCGAACGAGGCTGTGATGAAAATTTTATTGGTTGAGGACGATGACCGGATTGCTAAACCGTTAGCAGAAGACCTCCGGCATCAAAATCACGTTGTGGATATTGCCAAAGATGGAGTGGCAGGTTGGGATTGTGCAGAAGCAGTATCCTACGATCTGATCTTGCTGGATTTGATGTTGCCCCAGCTAGATGGAATTACTCTGTGTAAACGCCTGCGGGCGGCTGGTTCTCAGGCGCTAATTTTGATTTTAACCGCACGGGACACAACAACAGACAAGGTAGTTGGCTTAGATGCCGGAGCCGATGACTACCTTGTTAAACCCTTTGAATTGGAAGAGTTGGCAGCTCGGATTCGAGCCTTGTCCCGCCGGAGCGCAGACACCAAACCTGCGCTGCTCAGCTACGGCAAATTGCAGCTCAATCCAGGCACTTGTGAAGTAACATATGCAGGACAACTGGTGTCTTTGACGCCCAAGGAGTACATGATTTTGGAGTGTTTCCTCAGACAACCCACCCAGTTGTTTACGCGGGCTGCTCTGCTGGAGAAACTTTGGGAGTTTGACCAACTCGCTGGGGAGAATACAATTAAAACTCACATCACGAATCTCCGACAAAAGCTGAAAGCAGTTGGTAACTCAGAAGACCTGATCGAGACAGTCTATGGGATTGGCTACCGACTTAGCCCCCTTTGCTCCTAACGCTTAAATGATGATGAGTCTAGTCAAATCAAGTATTTTCCTGCGGAGTGGCGCGCTTAGCACGCACTCGACACAAGAAGTATCACAAGCTGATTAATTGCAATCCTTAGCTACTGTGTTTCAAGCCCTTCGTTACCGCTTGCTGTTGTCTTACCTGTTGGTTTTAGCATCGATTCTGAGCGTGTTTGCGATCGCGGTTCGAGTTGTTTTTACCCAAAGCCTGACTCAGCAGCTCACCGCTCAACTTAGGCTGCTCGGTCAGGGAGCCGCTGCCAATGCCGTGTTCAATCAGAAGCAAGGCCGAATCATCGTGGGCAAAGGATTTTCTACCCCAGAATTGATTGCCCGTGAACGCGCAATCCAGTGGTTTGATCTGCAAGGGCATCTGATCACTCAACAGGGAAAAGCAGTGCTGGCTTTACCTTTACCTGCTTCAACTGAAGATTCAGTCCAGATTCAAGCCAGTCAGCCCCGCGTTCAAGGCGTTACCTTGCCGATTTTGGACAAGAACGATCGCCAACCCGTTGGTTATGTCAGAGTCAGTAAATCCTTGGCAGAACAGGATGAAAGACTCCAGAGACTAGACCTAGGACTTGGCGGTGGCATTTTCGTGGCCTTGATTTTGAGTGGTGTGGGGGGAATCTGGCTAACGCGTCAGGCCATGCTGCCGATCGAAGAAAATTTTCGCCGGCTTAAACAATTCACAGCCGACGCTTCTCACGAATTGCGGAGTCCGTTGATGGCGATCAAAACCAATGTCTCGGTGGCGCTGAAATATCCCAACGGGATGCGCCCTGCCGATGCCGAAAAGTTTGAGGCGATCGCCAGCGCCACAACTCAAATGGTCTGCCTGACGGAAGACTTATTGCTTTTGGTTCGCACCGATCAAACTCCCGGTCGAGATCGAGAAACCGTCAATCTGGCCTCAATGCTGGCAGATTTAATTCAGCTTTATCAATCGCCAGCGGCCGTCAAACAAGTCGAGCTGAAGTCTGAACTTTCTACACCTATAGACTTACTGGGAGATGCTTCTCAACTAAATAGATTGTTTACTAATTTAATCATCAACGCCCTAGACTACACGCCTCCAGGCGGGACTGTTGAAATTCAAGCCAGTCAAGTTGGGCAGACAATTTTTGTCAAAGTCCAAGACACTGGGATTGGGATTGCCCCAGAAAATCTAGAGCGGATCTTCCACCGGTTTTGGCGGGGCGATCAATCTCGCACTTATTCCCAAGGTGGCTCTGGATTGGGGTTAGCGATCGCGCAGGCGATCGCCCAAAGTCATAATGGCCAGATCAGCGTCACCAGCGAGCTGGGCCAAGGCAGTTGCTTTACGGTTCAGTTTAAAGCTTGATCCTGAACCGTAAAAGCAGACTGACCAGCCTACAAATTTAAGTTGCCTGACCCTTTTCTGAAGCCAAAGTCATCATGTCGATTTCATTGATTTCAAGCAAGCGATCGTCATTCCAAAATAGTGTTGCGACACATAGTGTACCAACGACTGAGGAAAGTGAGAAAGCGCAGATAACGCCCAGGAAAAACATCGTAATCATTAGTTTTGCTCCCGCTGTATCGATTAGATGGTTAACTTGCAATGAACCTGCCAATTCCGAAAATAATTGTTCGCCAAACCCAGGTTTAAGCTGTCTTTGCCCCTGTCAATCAATGTTTAATCGGGCTGTATAGTCATGTTTTTTACAGATTTTACAGATAGAATTTTTTGATTAAAAGATCGAGCATCGGTTAGACGAGCCAGACTAGCCTTAACAATTCTTGCTCTACCCAATCGGAAGATGCCCATAAAAATCCACAAATGAGCAGTAGCAAGAGTTCTATCTAAAGTGTTCATAACTAAGACTTCCTTCGACTAAACTCATTAGCTTTATCCTAAAAAACAAATGTCAAGAACTCGGCAAGATAAGTCCATGAATTGACTGATCATTTCAAGAATTCTGCTGGCTCACTGATTCGCGGCATCCCAGATGGGGGTAGTCTAAATCTTGACCCCAGACTGTCAACCAAATCATGCATCCAGAGCTTACGTCCCAGCCTTCAGAAAACCCGCGATCGCCCTCTCAGCAGGAAGGACGATTATTGGGGCTATTGGTGGCGTTTTTCTATGGGCTGTTTACGCTCATGCCCGATAGCAATAGCCTGATGGTGTCTTGGCCCTGGGTATTTCTGTGGCAAATTGGTCTGACCTGTCCCGTTCTGTGGTGGATTTGGCAACTTTGGTATCAGAGGCACTGGCAAAACCTGGGCAATGGCCTAGATTGGCTGGCCGCTTTGACGCTGCTGGGGTTGGTGATTTCTCCCTTATTTGCCGAGTTTCCGAATCAAGCCCGCTGGTATAGCTGGGCAGCGCTCGGATTTCTGGCCGCGCTGTATGCCTTGAGCGCTTGGCTAAAGTCAGCCGAACGACGGCGGCGGTTACTGGTTGGGCAGGGCTACTTAAACTTGGCGTTTATTGTTTGGAGCCTGTGGCTGTGGGGGAGCCAAACTGCCCTGCCGGAACTGCAACGATTGGCTCAACTCCGCCAGTCTGGGCTAAATCTGAGCTACAACTTTGATGTTTTGGAATTAAGAAACTGGGCCCCAATTGGGCATCAGAACTACGTGGCGGGCTATCTGCTGCTGGCATTGCCCCTGCTGGTTGGCTTGGCAGTTTTAGAAACAGGGAAGCGGCGCTGGCTGTGGCTGGCGGGTCTTGGGCTGGGCTTGATCGCGCTGTACGCTACCAGCTCTAGGGGGGGCTGGTTAGGGTTGCTGGCGCTGGCGATCGCCAGCTTGATTGCCTTGGTGATCCAGCGCTCTCGGCAGCGGCTCTGGGTCGGGCTAATCGGGGGCGGTGGGCTGGCTATTTTAATTGCGATTATTTTGACCAGTCAGCGATCGCGGCAGCTTTGGCAAGCGCTGATCAGTGGCAATGTGGCAGGTGAAGCCGCTTATCGGCTGATTACCAATTTGATTGGCTGGCGAATTGGGCAAGCCCATGTTTGGACAGGGGCCGGGGGCGGCTCAGTTCCCTTGCTGTTTCAGCGCTACCGACCCGCCTGGGCCGGACGAGAGGCTGAATTAGCCTATCAGCTCCACAGTACCCCGGCTCAACTGTGGGCTGAATTGGGGATTTGGGGAATTCTACCCGCCGTTTTACTGGTAGTGCTACTGGCGATGCTGGGTCTGCGCTGGCTAAACGTGGGCCGGCAACACCCAGAGGCAATTTTGACCAGCGATCGGGTTTTGGTGGGCAGCATCTACGGTGGACTTTTGGGCTATGGGGTGGTTAGCCTAACGGATTATCAACTGGATAATATTTGCATCAGCGGCACTTTGGTGATTTTTCTGGCGGTATTAGCCGCCGCTTTTCGAGATATTTTCGGCAAATCCCAAGTCCCGCGTCGCTCCCTGGGTATCCACGGGTTAGGCTGGGTTGGGCTAGGGCTACTGGTGGCCGCCGGAGTTTGGCTGGCCCCGATTCATCAAGCTTGGAATCTTTCTAGTCAAGGATTTTTAGCGATCGCTGGCAAAAAGCCCAATTTTGAAGTCTTTACCCAACGCCTCAGCCAAGCCCACGATTTAGCGCCTTGGGAGCCTTACTACCCCTTGCAGTTGGGCTGGAATTTGGCTAACAAGAGTCTGCAAACCGCTGATCCGCAAGCGCGGCAAAGTCTGGTTGACAACGGCATTATTCGCTTTCAGCAGAGCATTGCCAATTCGCCCTATCAAGAGTTTGCCCACAGCAACTTGGGCTGGATGATTCTGGGGCCAACTCCGGTTGAGGCGGGGCAGTCCTTTGCCCGTTCAGCCCAACTGATGGCTGCCAAGAAGGGCGTATTTTACGGCTTGGGGCTGAGCCTGTTGGCCCAAGGCAAACAAGCCGCAGCAATTGAAGCAATTAGCTTAGAAGCCCTGCGCGATCCGCCCTTTATGACTAGCCCAATTTGGCGATCGCCGGATCTAAGCCCGCTCTATCAGCCAGTATTTAAAAAACTGCTTGCCCGCTACGGCGAACTGCTCCAGCAATATCCGTCTGGCGATCCGCTGAATGCGTATTTCCATCAGGTCAGGGGCGGCTTGCAGTGGTGGCAAGGCAACCTGGCATCGGCCCAACAAGATTGGCAGACCCAGGGTTCAGGGTTGAGTCAATTAGTCCTCAAGCTAAGTCAAAATCAGCTAAAAAAAGCAGACCTAGAGGGCAACTCCACACCGGGAGCCATCTTGCTGCAAGCCTGGCTAAACCCAAATCAGCGCCAGCAATTGCTGCAACAAGCCTGGCTATTTGCCACTCAGTCGGATTTGCCAGCAGATACAGAAAAGCAAATGTTAACGGGGATGGCCCAATCCACCAGCTTTGAGCAATGGGTAAAAGAAAAAGCTCCGATTCGGGAATATCGGAGATTGCGAGCTGGGTTTAGCGTCTTGAGTCGGCACATTGATGGGCCAGCTCCCCAGGATTTTTTAGTTGTGGTTGAAAATATTCCAGTTGAGATATTTCTACCTGATTTGCTGCCGTCTCCCTTCTACATGCCAGAGTTAGACAAAGCCCTCCAGCCCTGGCGAGATGCTTTGGTCAAGCGGGTTCTGCCGTCTTAGTCTGCTGGTCGGTTGGCACAGGTTGACTTAACTCAGCCGCATGTCGGTTGAGGGTGTCTGCCAGCTTGCTAGCGATCGCCTCTACCCAATTTTCGTCTTGGCGCGTGTAGCTGCGGGGGGACTGGGCCGCTAAAATCAAGGCTCCTTGATCGCCAATCGGTTGGCAAATGACCCCTTGGGTATTGACCGGCAAATAGTCAAACTCAACTCGGCCTGGATAAATCGGCAGAGAAACCAAATAAATCGGCTGCTGTTTTTCCAGCACTCGCCTCAGAATCGGCCCCGGTTGGAGGTCGGTTTTAGGGGCAAGAATGCCACGCCGCAGCAAAATCTGCCCATCGTACCAAACCACCAGCGATCGGGTGGCGGTATTTGTCAGCAAAATATGGGAAGCCCAAGCCAGCTCTGTCTTAACGGCATCCGGTAAGTTGGGGTTTAACTCAAATCCTTCTGAGCCGATCAGAGTGACTGTATCGGGCGATCGCGGTTGCACCCGCTGCCAAATCAGCCCCGTTAAAATCAGCAAGGCGCTTAGAATCACCCCCAAGACATCCGAGCGCGACTGGGAGTTGGTGAGTTCAGGCGTCAACCAGCGATTGGTCAGCAACAGGCTGCTGCCCATTATCCCCGCCGCTAGGGGCAACTGACGCAACACTCGATCTGGATCAGGTTTAGCCATAATTGCAGCGATTTAAGGGAAATATCGATAAATTTCTTTCCGATGTAACACTCGCACAAAGCAAATAATCCCTTGATCAGCAGTCAAGCCCATGCGGTAGTCACCAACTCGAATCCGGTAGAAGTCTCCCTTAGTTTTAAGCTTTTTAAGATTACTCAACCCAGCTAAGTTCTTGGTACTCTCCGCTTCTTCAATCATCGCTTTGATTCTTGTGAGTAGTTCAATATCTCTCAATTTTCCTAAGTCTTTCTCAAAGCTTTTTCTAAACCGAACCTCCACACCCGTTACTCCAAAATTTTGAAGATTGCTTCTCGACTAACAAATTCTGTCGTTTCACCTTCGACGATCGCTCGTTCGAGAGCAATGTCTTCAATCACCTCTGCCAATAGCTCGGAGAATTCTTCTCTTCGCTCGCTTAGCAGTTCAATGATTGCGCCTTTCAAAACTTCCTTTAATTGATCTGGATTTAGAGTAATTTCAGACATTGTGCCTCTGTAGTACTGGCTTGATCGCTCCTCCTTCATTGTCTTAGATCGCAACCACTCTTGGCTGACCCTCAGCTTCGGCTTCTTCAGTGATTGATTCGAGTCATCCGAGTTGGCTCTAAACTATAAATGAGCAAAAGTTGTTTTGTCTAAGGCGATCCGGCGATATGGATGTCAATTTACTCTCTGCATTAAGCGATGATAGTCTGCTCCCCAATCAGGTCAATCAGCGGCAGTTGTCGATTGCTGTCTCGGCGATCGCCAGTGGCTCAGAGCGGAATGCCCCCCTCAATCTTTGCCTGATTCTGGATCACAGCGGCTCAATGTCGGGTGAACCGCTCGAAACGGTCAAGCAGGCCGCCCAGAGTTTGGTTGACCGGCTGCAAGCGAGCGATCGCCTGTCCGTTGTGGTGTTTGACCATGCTGCCAAAGTTTTAATTGCCAGCCAACTGGCCGCAGACACGGCCAAAATCAAAGCTCAAATTGGGCGCTTAGAACCCCAAGGCGGCACGGCGATCGACCAGGGCATGAAGTTGGGAATTGAACAATTGGCCGATCAGCGGCAGGGCAAAATTTCCCAGGCATTTTTGCTCACCGATGGCGAAAATGAACACGGCGACAACCAGCGATGCTTACAGTTCGCCGAACTGGCCGCCAGCTACAATATTACCCTCAACGCCTTTGGGTTTGGCTACCACTGGAACCAGGACATCTTAGAGCAAATTGCTGATGCTGGCGGCGGCAGCCTCACCTTCATTGAACGTCCAGAGGATGCCGTTAATAGCTTTAATGCCCTATTTACGCGAATTAGCTCCGTCGGCTTGACTAATGCCCATTTGCTGTTCACCTTCAGCCCTGGCGTTAAGTTGGCTGAGCTAAAGCCGATCGCCCAAGTCATGCCCGAAACCGTTGAACTGCCAGTCCAGTCCGAGGGTGAAACGGCCGTAGTGCGGATCGGTGATTTGCTGATCGACAGCCCCCGCAAGCTCCTAGCCAATCTCTACATTGATCCCCAGCCAGAGGGACTGCCGATTTTGGCGTATCTGCAAGTCCGCTACGACGACCCCGCCAGCAGCAAAACGAGTTTGCTCTCAGAGCGGATTCCGATCACCGTTAAGGTCAGCCAAGACTATCAGCCCAAACCGAATCCAGAGGTGCAGCAGAGTATTCTCACCCTGGCTAAGTATCGGCAAACGCAAATTGCCGAAGCCAAACTGAATCAGGGCGATCGCACAGGAGCGGCCACGATGCTCCAGTCGGCTGCCGAAACTGCCCTCCAAATGGGCGATAAAAATGCGGCGACTGTCCTGCAAGCAAACGCCACCCGTCTCCAATCCGGCGCAGACTTATCAGAAAGCGATCGCAAGAAAACCCGGATGGCCTCTAAAACGATGCTGCAAGACAATAATTGAGGTGAAGGTTATTCAATCGCGATCGCTGCTTGTAGAGTAAACATCCGTTTGAACCCCAACAATATCGTGATTGTCGTCTAGAATAATCCGCGCTTGGTTTGGACTATCGTAAACGACCAAGATTGCCTCTGATCCATAGAGGGCTAGACCTTCAGCCCGATCGCTTTTGAACCCGTGCGGAATATCTCCTAAATACTCCAGCTGCTGATTTTGGGTACTAGAAAGGCTGTCATCTTCTAGCGCTAGCGGCTGCTTGAGTCGAAACAGTTGAAGCGCGCCATCTAAATCCATCGTTGGCCCAGCCAAAATGAGCAGGCTTTCACCGTCATCTTCCCAACACAGTTCTCGAATTCCCAACCCATTCAAATCCAGGAAATGGCGCTTGTACAAGCGTTCTTGGTTGCCGATCGCCTTCAGGCTAAGCTCGGGCGGCAAGCTAGCTTCGACCTCTATTTCAAGTAAAATGGCAATTCCACGCAGTACCGGGCCGCGCAGTCCAATCAAAATTTGATTGTGGCAAACCGCTAGCCCCTCAATATCTAATCCATTTTCTTTACTCGGCAGATAGAAGTAGACCTCCTTGCCAGGCGACGAACCCCCATCCTTGGATTTTATGATCGTGGCGAGGTCAAGGTATTCATCATTTGCTAATGCCTGCATGAGTGAATTACTGCTGCCATTTCTTGGCAACCAAGCTGTAGATTCAGCCTCTAATTCACCGCTCTCGTTTACAGGAATGCGGGCTAACAAGTAGCGGTTTTCCTGCCGCTCAATTTTCTTGAGTTCGTTCTTTTCGAGCTTAAATTTATCTGGGTTAATTTTTGCTTTTTTTCGCTTGCTGCTGTGAGACCCAATCAGCCAAAGATAGTTTCCATGATAATCTAGCCCCTCAATGTCAATCTCGCCTTGCTCTTCCTCAAAGTCAGCAATAAAGTCTTTTAAGTGAAAGCGCTTATGGTCAGCAAAGGTATTTTCTGCATCAGCAATTTTTGTTAGTCTCTCGATCGAGGTAAACTCATCAGTTCCGAGCCAAAGAAACTTGCCCTGATGGGATAAAACGGCTCCTGATAAATTCTTAATAATATCTTTTCTTGATTTAGGGTCTAAATCAAGACTGCAAAGTATTGTTATGCTTTCTGTTTGTTTGAGGTTTGGCATTAGATCAATCCCTGATTTTCGGTCATCCTATTTAAATCTAGAGCAAGCCGCTGACAGAGCCTTTTGGTTTAACCAGCGATCGCGATTCGGCACTTTAGCTAGTTCGGCGAGAATCCCCACATCATACGCTTCGTTGGTGTGGGATGAAAGCCAGGGTTATGGCTTGCCGTCTTGTTTGTGGTCTTCACCGAAGCTGGAGAACAAGCAAGACAGGCAAGCCATAACCAAATTCCTAGAACCGAAGCGATAGTTCTGATATACTTTCGACAGAACACCATAAACGTCGCGACGATTGCAAAAACCAAGCAATCAGGATCGTGAAAACCAAGCGATCAAAGTGGCTAGTCATGATTGTTTGAAAGTTTGGGTCTTGGGAACCAGGACTCCTGCCCTTGGAGGGAATGTAAGACCAACGGAATTACGGAGTTCTAGAGGCAGTTCCCGATGAATTGGGAAGCCCACAACGTACCGCCTAGCGGTCGGTGTGTGGTAGTTCACAAACTTAGCCCGCCAACCGATCGCGGACTCGCTGCTGATAGCTGGCGTTATTCAAGCCACACTCACTTTGCTCAGGGTCACGATCGCAGACATTGCCTGCGGATTTGGCGATCGTCGCCTCTAGCGCCTTCACTCTGTCTGCAACACCCGGATGGGTACTTAGAAAGCTGGGAGCAGAACTTTGATTCAGCAGCTTTTGCATGAAGGCAGGCATAGCGGAGTCTGCATAATTGGCTTTGACCATCATCCGCAGCCCCCGTTGATCTGCATCTAGCTCATCTTTGCGGCTAAGCGGGCGATTTAAAACCAGCTCTGTGCCTAAATTAGCAATTACGCTCCGGTCTAAACCTGCCGCAGAAATTAATCCCCTGGTAATTGCGGTTTGCCGGAGCTGTTGTAGTAGATGCTTGCCTTCAATATGGCCAATTTCATGAGCAATCACGCTGGCCAGTTGAGCTTCGTTGTCCGCCGCTTTCATTAAGCCTGTGGTGACATAAACATAGCCGCCAGTGGTGGCAAATGCGTTGACCGCTCGATCGCTGACAATCTGAAATGTATACGGCAACTTACCACGAGCACTGACTGCCACTAAGCGCTGTCCAATTTGGTTAACGTATTGATTCAGGTCGGGGTCGCCGTTGAGCCTCATTCCCTGACGGAGCAGTTGCTGATTAATTTGCTGGCCAATTTCCACCTCTTGCTTGGCGGACACTGTAGACAGTTGAATCACCTGCACGCCTTGGAAGATCAACCGCTCCCAGATCGACTGTGCTTGCACAATCTGGGGTTGCAGCAAGATCACACCTAAGCTGGCGATCGCCCCTAAAAACAAGCAAAACCAACGATACCGACGAGTGCGGGAAATGAGCCTGATCCTTTTCATTAACTTAGATTCTGAGTTTCTGCCGAATTTTTTACTTGCTAGCTAAGACGATGGTATACCGATGGGGGTTTCAGCGATTTACGTTCCAGTTTCTGACTTGTCTGCCTTTTCTGGATGGCTTGTTCAAACGTCTGGACTAATTCGCCTCTCTGGGGTTTGATTTGTTCTACTTGCTTCACCTGCCGATGAATTAAACCTGATCAGGGTCAATTCCTAGCTGTCTCAGTCGCTCAGCCATTCGAGCTGCTTTGTCTTCAACCATTACTCGCTGTTGTTCTGATTGCTCTAAAGGGGTGAGAATCCAATTTCGATTCGCATCCAGCCAGCGTAGCCATTTGCGGGTGATTCCCTCGTATTCCCCTTGCCATAGGCCTAGTCCAATCTTTAGCTAGTTCGGCGGGAATCCCCACACCATACCATTTGCAGATTGGTGTGGGATGAAAGCCAGGTTTGTTGAGGTGGGATGGTTGACCCCTTCGGCCCGGCTCAGGGGCCAGATTCCAAATGGCCCCTGAGCTGGGCCGAAGGGGACAGGAAGACCATCACCGCCGAGACAAACAATCTTCGATATAATCGACTTACATTTTGAACAAGACTAGTGGCAACTTTCTGTCCCGACACAAACGTACAGCTTGCTGGTGAACAGTGCGGCGGATAGGAAATGCAAAAGACAAACATTTTAATCAACAGTTGGCGGGAGGACTATCTCGCGAACTCTAAACAAATTGCCTGTGGATGGGATTTGATCGGGGTCTGTAGGGCAGCCTACGGCTAGACACTACCAGTTGAAGCAGGAACTTCCCAAGATGCCGGGGTAAACAGGGGTTTATCCGTGAGGTGGGAAGCCCGCGCTGTACCTGTACTCAGATCAGTGGCGGGAGGATGTCACCTCTGGTAGCCAAATTCGATTGTTTGTGAGGTCTAACTCCTGATAACCTTCCTCGCTTAGTTGATAAGCTCTTAGTCGATCGCTGTAGCGGTCGTACAAGATGTAGTAGGGGACTTTGAGAATGTGCTCGTAGACCTGCCATTTGGTCGGTGGCTCACCGGCTGCTGATTGAGTTTGCCTAAATCTTCCTTCTCGGTGCCCGGTGAGAGCAATTCCACCACAACCGAGGGATTGACTTTCTCATCCCAAATCACATAGCTCAACCGGAGGTCGCTCTCGGCATAGAGTCTGGGCACCCCGATCGCCACAAACCAGTCGGGACGCTTATGCCAGAGCGGATTCTGAACATCATAGTAGAGGTTTAAATCGGTGCCAGTAAAAATGCGGTCACTTTTGACCTCCGACAACCGCAGCGTGGCGCTCAAAAGCTGGGGCTGTAAATCATGAAACTCGTCCGGCAAGCCTGATTCCTCTGGATCTTCACTCGGAAGATCATACATCGTGGGAAATTTTACTGGTGTTTGCAAGTCTGTTTGCTCAGCCCAGGGGCGCGATCGGGTCATAATTGAAGACCTCAGGTTCTTTGCACTTCCCTTCAGTTTACCGAAAACGATATAAAACCCTGAAAATCTTGCAGTTTCAGGCTCTGATGTCCGCTGGTAAACTTGCCTTGACCCAGGGGCCAGTGTTAGGGTCTTAACGGTATTGCGCGCTAGTAATTATGCCTATGCAAATGAAAATGGCGGCTCGGCTCAAAACTGCTTGGTCTAAACGTCCACTGCTACTGTTCGGCTTGCCAATGGGAATTGTGACAGTTGGCGTTTCTTTGCTATTGGGGCAGAAGTTTCTGCGATCGCAGTCTGATCCAGCCCCCGCTTTAACGCCGCCACCGCTCAAAACCGACAACAACGTATTTCAGTCTGGGCTAACCAACAGTTTGAGCGGACAGAATTCACTGCCGCCAGATCTGTTTACCGCCTCTCGGCCCTCTGGGCCAACGGCAACCATTCCTACCCAGTCAACTGCGCCATCGCCATCTTCAGCGGCAATCCCCAACCAGCCCGTTGCGGCTCGCCCTCTGCCACCCCGGCAAGTGCCGGCTGCGGTTGCCCCCACGAAGGGAGCAGTGCCAGAAGTGCGAGTGGCGATCGCTCGCGGGGCAAAATCTTTACCGATTGGCTCGTCTACCGGAGGATACCTGGTGAATGATAATGGACGCAGCTTAACCAGCTTGACTGCCGATCAGGCGGTCACTGTCCAGCCCAACAGTCAGGGCATGCTGGTGGGAGATGTGCAGGTGCCAGCTTCGATCTGGATCAAGCCCAAGGCGGGCGGCTTATTTTACTTAGACGGGCGCTGGTATCGGGGACGGCTGCGCCTGCTGGTGGAAGCAGACGGCTTGACGGCGGTTAATTACGTAGACTTAGAGCAGTATGTCTCCAGCGTTGTTGGGGCAGAAGTTTCACCGGGTTGGCCAACGGCGGCCCTGAAAGCCCAGGCGATCGCCGCTCGTTCCTACGCGTTGGCTCATTCCTTTCGTCCAGCCAGCCGCTTTTTTGACTTGGGCAACGACCAAAGGTGGCAAGTCTACCAAGGAGTTGAAGATGAATGGAATACTACCCACCAGGCCACCAATGCCACTCGCGGCATTGTCTTGAGTAAAGATGGCAGTGTCCTAGTTTCGATGTATGCCGCCAATGCTGATATTGTCAAAAATGTGTTTGGTGGTCAGGGGATGAGCCAAACAGGAGCCTATGAACTGGCCAAACAGGGCTATAGCTATCTCCAAATTTTAGGCAACTATTACCCTGGAGCGGGACTATCGCAGATTCGGGTGCAATAATCGGTGGGAGAGATTACCACGCAGATTCCAAGCAACGATATGGTTGTCAGTCCAGCGATTTCACCCTTCGAGTCTTTAGAGCAGGCGCTGAAGCACTACTTTGGCTACGATTCCTTCCGGTTAGGGCAGCGACAAATTATTGCTAGCGCTTTGCAGCAGCGAGACTCGCTGGTCGTGATGCCGACCGGGGGCGGCAAGTCCCTCTGTTTTCAATTGCCGGCCCTGTTGCAGCCGGGATTGATGATTGTGGTGTCGCCCCTGATTGCCCTGATGCAAGACCAGGTGCAGCTTTTGGCAGATAACGGGATTGCCGCCACGTTTTTGAATAGCAGCCTGAGTGGATTGGAAGTGAGAGCCCGATCGCAGTCGATTTTGGCCGGGCAGGTGAAGCTGCTCTACATTGCCCCAGAGCGCCTGCTTAGCCCTGATTTTTTGACGGCGTTTTTGCCGCAAGTCCAGCAAACGATCGGGATTTCGGCGTTTGCGATCGACGAAGCCCACTGCGTTTCTGAGTGGGGGCACGATTTCCGCCCGGAATATCGCCAGCTCAACCAGGTGCGGCAGTTATTCCCCCAGGTGCCCGTGCTGGCTCTGACAGCCACCGCCACAGAGCGGGTGCGGCAGGACATTATTGCCCAGTTAAACTTGCAGGCTCCAAACGTCCACATTGCCAGCTTTAACCGCCCCAACCTTTATTACGAAGTGCGTCCGAAGGGGAAGCAAGCCTATCGAGAAATGGTGCAGCAGATTAAGCAAATCAATGGCGCCACGATTGTTTATTGCCTCAGTCGCCGCCGAGTGGATGAACTGGCCAGCAAACTCCAGCAGGAGGGCATTTCGGCCCTGCCCTACCACGCTGGCATGAGCAACAAAGACCGGGCCGAGAACCAAACCCGCTTCATTCGGGACGATGTGCAGGTGATGGTGGCGACGATCGCCTTTGGGATGGGGATCAATAAACCTGATGTCCGGCTGGTGGTTCACTATGACTTGCCCCGCAACATTGAGGGCTATTATCAAGAATCAGGGCGGGCTGGGCGCGATGGTGAACCGGCTCGCTGCACCCTCTATTTTGGGGTGGGCGACATCAAAACCATTGAGTATTTGATTGCCCAAAAGGTTGACCCCAACAGCGGCGAACCCTTAGCGGACGAGCAGAGAATTGCCAGCCAGCAGTTGCGACGGGTGATTGACTACGCCGAAGCCAGTGAGTGCCGCCGAATTATCCAATTTGGCTACTTTGGCGAAGCCTTTGCTGGACAGTGCGGGCAGTGCGACAACTGCTGCCACCCCAAACCCACCGAAGACTGGACGCTAGAAGCCCAGAAGTTTCTTTCCTGCGTGGCTCGGTTTGCCCAGCGCGGGCAGGGATTCGGGATTAAATATACGATCGATGTCCTGCGCGGCTCCAAGGAAAAGCGGATCTTAGCCAACGGGCACGATCAGCTCTCAACCTATGGAGTTGGTAAAGATCGGAGCGTTGACCAGTGGCGCACCTTAGCCCGATCGCTGCTGCATCAGGGCTTAGTCTCAGAAACCAGCGATGGCTTTCCGGTGCTGCAACTGAATGACTTGAGCTGGCAAGTTTTACGCCACCAGCGATCGGTGGAAATTGTGGCCCTGAGTGCCCTGCAAGTGGATCGACCTCAACCGCCGCCCCCGGTTAATCAAGAGCACGTGGCTGACCTCTATGATCGGCTAGTCCAACTCCGCAAGCGCCTGGCCGATCAACAGTTGGTGGCTCCCTACGTGATTTTTGCCAATGCCAGCCTGCGGGCAATGACCGAATCTCAGCCGATGACATTAGACCAGTTTGCCCAAATTTCCGGCGTCGGCAGCCGCAAGCTGACCCAATACGGCGATTTATTCGTGGCGGAGATTTATGCTTTTTGCCAAGAGCGGGGCTTAGAGAACCAACCGATCTCATCTGCACCCCCGGTCGAACTCACCCCTACGCCCCTGGCCAGCGCCACTCAACTGCACACCTTAGACCTCTATCAGCGCGGACTCAGCATTACGGAAATTGCCGGTCAGCGTAGCCTCCGAGCCAGCAGCATTGTCCGCCATTTGTCTGACCTGCTGGAAATGGGCTACGAGATTGCAATTGATCAACTCGTGCCCAGCGATCGCCAAACCCTAATCGAGCAAGCGATTCAAGCGATCGGGGCTGAGTCTTTAACCAAAATTCGCGAACACTTGGGCGAAAGCTTTGATTACGTAGAAATTCGGCTGGTGCGGGCCCGTTGGCATCAACAGCGATCGCAGTGATCTTGTCAGTTCTTTTGAGTCTGAGCGATTGTCTACAGGCTAACCCCTTGTCGGGGTCAGATCATCAAGCACTTGCCTTCATCAGTTAGATATGCTCTCGAACCGATTGTCGAAACAGCTTCAGCGTTTGGCTCCGCCCCTTGGTTTGGCTCAGCTCAATAAATTGAGTCATGGTTTCGGCGATCGCAAATTCAGGGAAGTGAGGACTAACCCTGACATCTTGATATTGCCCCTGCTGCAATACACTAATTTTTAGTTGCCCTTCTTCAAACCGCCACAGTTCAGGAACGCCCAAAACTTGGTAGGCATCTAGTCCAGTTTTAGAGGTAACATCAACTTCAATTGCCAGATCAGGGGGTGGGTCAAAGTTTAAATCAATTCGATCTCGGCCAATCATCTGAGCTTGATGTTCAATATAAAAACAATCATCAGGCTCAATCCCTTTGGCGATCTCCTGACGCTTGAACGTACTAGAGCCAAAACATTCGTTATCCATATCAAGCTCTTCCAAGAAAATCTTCACCATATCGCCAATTAAGACTTTGGCTTTTTCATGTTGCGCAGAAGGCATCCGGATCTCTAGCACTCCGTCGCTGTAGGCAATTCGACAGGCCCGCTGATCACCAAGTTCATGATGTGGGCTGGCCAGAATTTGAAGCAATTCTGGCCAGCCCACATCATGAACTTGCAGGCGTTGGCCAGGTTGAACAACAAGTTGCCGGAGTTGGAGCGTCACCATAAATCGATTGTCGATTAAGAATGCCCTCAGTATACAATCGCCGTCTCTGAACATTTTCGGAATTGATCAATCGCTTACATTTTCGGCAAAGTGGGCATTCCCACCTGTAAGACTTGGATTGATTCTCCGGCAGCAACGTGGGGGCGATTCTCCTTCGGAGACACTTCGTGAGCGCAGCTCACGACGGCTAGACCATTGGTTTGAGCCAAATTAATCAAATTCCCGGAGCTATGATTACCCGCCGCCAAGCCAAATTCGTAGCGTCCGTTAACCAAGTACAACTGCCCCCAAAAATAAGCTTCTCGACGCTGATCGCCCTGGAGTGGCTGGCGAGTCGTGGCTTGGACAAAAAACGGCCCCCAGCCCTCAGCTAGACCCGACAATTTTCGCAGGGCGGGTTGAACGAACCGCCAGAAGCTAACCAAGGCCGAAACGGGGTTGCCGGGTAAACCAAAATACAGTCGAGGTCTTTCACCTACGCCTTCAGGAGGAAAAGTTGCGACTGTCAGCGGCTTGCCTGGACGGACGGCAACAGAGCGAATATGAATTTCGGCCCCTAGTTCCGCCAAGCTGCGATCGACAAAATCATAGTCGCCCACCGAAACGCCGCCGGAAGAGAGCACCAGATCCGCCGAGTCGAGGGCAGATTGGATCGCCAGTTTGAGGGCATCAGGGCGATCGCCGACTCTTGGCATCAGTTTGACTTCCGCTCCGGTTTGAGCCGCTAATTGAGCCAGAGCGTACTGATTAGAGTCAACAATCTGACCAAGGGCGAGGGGTTGATCAGGAGCAATTAATTCGCTGCCTGTGGACAGAATCGCCACCACTGGGCGTCGATAGACGGGAACCTGGACGGACTGCACCGTTGCCAACACCGCCAACTCTGGCGCATTTAGCCGCATTCCTGCACTCAGCAGAGATGAGCCAGCCTGGTAATAAGCGCCGCGTGGGCGGACAAACTCTGCCAACTTGGGCGCAGCTAAAATCTGCACCTGATTGCCCTGGCGCTGGGTTTGCTCTTGCATCACCACGGTATCGGCTCCGGCCGGCAGCATGGAGCCAGTGAACAGCCGCGCCGCCTGACCTACTTGCACTGTTTGCTGGGGCGCGTAGCCGGCCGGAATTTCTTCGATAATTTCCAGTCCAACCGGCTGTTCAGCCCTGGCCTGGCTGACATCGGCAAACCGGACGGCGTAGCCATCCATCGCCGAGTTATCCCAGTAGGGAAAATCAAGCGGGCTGGTAATTGCGGTTGCCAAGATGCGATCGCCCGCTAAACCTAAATCAACCCATTCCTGATCGAATTCTGCGGTCAGGGGTTGAACGAGATTGAGAATAATTTGCTCAGCGGCTAGCGGCGAATGCATGAACGACCTTAGCGACCCAAATCATTCACCCGGGAGCCAATCGGGGGCGGCACGGGTTGTCCCATCACGTTGACCGGATGGGAACCAATCGGGGGTGGAATCGGCTGCCCCGCCACATAGCTAGACCCAATCGGTGGCGAAATCGGTTGACTGTTGATCATTTGGGCAGGCGAAGCACCGATCGGGGGCGGCACGGGCTGTCCCATTGCATTCACCGGCTGGGAGCCAATTGGCGGCGAAATGGATTGTCCCATCACGCTGACAGGCTGAGAGCCGATCGGGGGCGGAATCATTTGACTGTCAACAACGGTTGAAACTGTCCAAGTCATCGGCGGATAGGTGTACTGACTGGGAATATCATTCACCCTGGCTCCAATCGGGGGTGGAATCAATTGTTGACCAGGGTTGACATTGGGAGTCCATCCCTTGGGTGGGTTAATCTGGGATTGATTGGTACTCACGTAGTTTTTCTCCGAAAGCGCTTAATAATGAAAAATAAGGCTGTGATTGGTTTGGATTTTTTATATTGATTGATTAATCTGCTTGCGATCGTATCCTGAAAGCTCCATCTCAAAGCAAAAAATAATTCCCGATGTCAGCCCTTGAGCGAGTCTACAATCAGTTGCCTAGACCTAAGCTGTGGCGGCGGGGATCTGCCTCTGGGCTTGATTTTCTGCTGGCTTGGTTGCTGAGTGCCGTTGGGATTAATCCTCAAGCCAATGTGCAGTTTTTACAAATCTTGATTTTTATTGCGGCTTGGCTGCTGCTGCGGGTGGTTGTGGTGGTTCGTAATCAGGGACAAAGTTTAGGGCACTGGGCTTTTGACATGAAGGTAGTAGATGCCAAGGGGCGAGTCCCAGGTTTGCTTGAGTTAGGCAAGCGGGAAGGATTGATGGGTCTAGGGGCGCTGCTGGCGATCGTGGCCGTCGGAAATCTGGGGGCTGGGTTGGTGATGCTAATGCTGCTGGCGCCATTGATCGTTGACTGTGGCTGGGCTTGGACAGATCCGCATCGCCAAACCCTGCACGATTTGCTAGCCAAGACGCTGGTTGTTCACACCTACCGTGGTTTTTCGCTTGATCGCAAAATTAGACGAATTGTGGCGCAGAACCGGCAGCGTATGAGATAATGGGAATCCTGTGTAAATTTTGATTCAAGCGGAACAGTAAGGGGCAATTCATGGCTAAGGGCGTTCGTCTAATCATCACCTTGGAATGTACCGAATGTCGCACTAACCCCGACAAGCGATCGGCTGGGGTTTCGCGCTACACCAGCAGCAAAAATCGTCGCAATACAACGGCTCGGCTAGAAATTAAAAAGTTCTGCCCCCATTGCAACAAGCACACGGTTCATAAAGAAATTAAATAGTTTCTGCACGTTTCCTATCTTAGATACATTACTGTTATGGCCTTTTTTCGTCGTCGCGTTTCTCCGATTAAGCCTGGAGATCCCATTGATTACAAAGACATCGACCTGCTGCGTCGCTTCATTACCGAGCGGGGAAAAATTTTGCCGCGTCGGATTACTGGGCTGACCGCCAAGCAGCAGCGCCAAGTGACGGTTTCGATTAAGCGGGCCCGGATTGTTGCCCTGTTACCTTTCATCAACAAAGAAGGTTAGCGGTTTTTCGCACCTGTGGAGAAAGGCACTCTAGTTGAATTTCGCCCGCAAGGGCAGCCCCGGCTTGCGATCGCCGATCGCCCAGACGGCAAAAAGAACTGGGTGGTAATTGACCAAAATCAGCAGTCTCACAGCCTGCAACCGCGGCAAATTACCTATAGTGTTTCCGGGCAAACCTATCAGCTCAAAGAAATTCCCGCTTTCTTGCAGGAAGTGGCTGCCTATACTGATCCTGACAGCCTGGAAATTGCCTGGGAGCTGCTGCTAGAAGAAGGAAAATCTGCCACGACTGCTGAGATGGCCCAACTCCTGTTTTCGCAGCAAACTCCTAGCCAGTGCTACGCTGTGCACTGCTTGCTGAGCGAAGACAAACTCTTTTTTAAGCAAAAGGGCGATCTCTATGAGCCTCGTCCCGCCAGCCAGGTGAATGAGCTTAGGCACCAAATTGAGCGGGAGCGACAGCGCCTCCAGGAGCGGCAAGGCTTTATTGACCGGATTCAAGCCGGGTTGGCAGGTGAAACGGTAGACTGGCAGAGCAGCGATCGCCCCTACCTAGAAGCATTAGAGCGCTTCGCTACCCTTGGCGATGAAAGCTCTCAGCAGGCGCTGGCCCTAGAAATTCTGGCAGCGATTCATCGCCCAGACAGCCCGCAAGCGACGTTTGATTTGCTGGTGGCTTTGGGGTTATGGAGCCGCCACGAAAACCTGTTTCTGCGGCGCAGTCAAATCCCTACTCAATTTTCGACTAAGGTGCTAGAAGCCGCCCAGCAGTCTCTTACAGGTTCAACCCCTGACCTAGATCAGTTCCATCGTCTGGATCTGACTCATCTCAAGGTCTACACGATTGATGACGAAAGCACTCAGGAAATTGATGACGGCTTAAGCCTTGAGAGGCTAGAAAATGGACAAGAGCAGCTCTGGATCCATATTGCTGACCCGACCCGCTGGCTGACGCCTGGCGATGAGCTAGACCTAGAGGCTCGCCGTCGCACGACAACGCTGTATCTGCCGACGGGTATTGTGCCAATGTTTCCGCCGGAATTGGCAACTGGGCCAATGAGCCTGACCCAAGGGCAAGTCTGCTATGCCCTCAGCTTTGGGATTACCCTCCAGCCCGACGGAGCGGTTGGCGACTACCAAATTCACCCCAGCTTGATCCGCCCCACCTACCGCCTCACCTACGAGGATGTAGATGAAATTTTAGAGTTAGACCTGCAAACGGAGCCAGAAGTGCGGGCGATCGCCGCTTGGGCGGAAAAACGCCGCAGTTGGCGAGAAAGCCAGGGCGCAATCAGCATCAATATGCCAGAAGCTTCGATTAAGGTGCAGGCAGATCAGGTGCAAATTCAGGTGCTTGATAATTCTCCCTCTCGCCACTTAGTCGCCGAAATGATGATTTTGGCCGGAGAAGTCTCGGCGCGGTTTGGGCAAGCCCACAATTTGCCGATTCCGTTTCGGCTCCAGCCCCAGCCGGAATTACCCTCAGAAGCAGAGCTGTTGCAGCTCAACCCAGGCCCCGTGAGAGACTGCGCGATCCGGCGCTGTATGCCCCGCAGCGAGGTCAGCACCAGTGCTGCCCGCCATGCTGGACTGGGCTTGGAAACCTATTGCCAAACCACTTCTCCGATTCGGCGCTATGCTGATTTGCTGGCTCACTTCCAAATCAAAGCGCATCTGCGCGGCGATCCGCTGCCGTTTGCGGAGCCAGACCTAAAGCTGCTGCTGACCAGCATCACCGCTGCTGTCCAGGAAGCGACGTTAATTGAGCGCCAAACCAATCGTTATTGGTGCCTAGAGTATCTGCGCTGCCACGCCGACCAAATTTGGCCAGCCTTGATGCTGCGCTGGCTGCGAGAGCACGAGGGGCTGGGTCTGGTTTTACTGGAAGACTTGGGCATTGAACTGGCAACCCGCTTCAACCGTTCGGTAGCGGTCGGAGAACAGCTCCAGCTCAAAGTTAGCCACGTTGACCCGCGTCAAGATCGAATTCAGCTCGACGAAGTTGCCCTGCCGGCCGGAGAGTCCAGATAAAACGATCAAGGGGCGATCGCTTTTTTGGTCACGGAGATTGGAGCGATCGCACTTCCGACTGAATCTAATTCGCCTGAAAGCAGCACTCAACCGACTCTTAAATGACAAGATTCAATCAAGCTAAACCAGTTTTAGGTTGAGGGGAGGGCCGGGGGGCGGCCTTTGGGAATGGAGGCGATCAGTTGGCGGGTGTAGGGCTGCTGGGGATGGCGATAAACGGCTTCAGCGCTGTTGATTTCTTCGATTTTGCCCCGATTCATCACCATAATCCGATCGCTAATAAACTTGACCACGCTTAGGTCGTGGGAAATGAAAATATAGGTGAGGTTGAATTCTGTTTGGAGGGCTTTTAATAAGTTCAACACTTGAGCTTGCACCGAGACATCTAAGGCGGATACCGATTCATCGCAGATGATAAACCGGGGGCTGAGGGCCAAAGCACGGGCAATGCAGACCCGCTGTCGCTGCCCGCCGGAAAACTCATGGGGATAGCGGTGCATCATCTCGGCTTGCAGCCCGACTCGTTCTAGCAAGTCAGCGACACGATCGCGCAGTTGCTTGGTCGGAGTTTTAGGCTGGTGAATTCGCAACGGCTCCATCACCGCCGCCCCAATGCTGAGGCGCGGATCAAGCGAACTATAGGGGTCTTGAAAAATAATTTGCAGGTTTCTGCGCGCCTGGCGCATTCTCGTCCGGCCAAGACTGGTCAGATCTTGCCCATCAAAGATAATTTGCCCGTCAGTAGGTTCAACCAGGCGCAGCAGCGATCGCCCCAAGGTTGTTTTGCCGCAGCCCGATTCTCCAACCAGACCCAGGGTTTCGCCGGGATAGACCTGAAATGAAACGTCATTCACGGCTGGCAGATAGCGGGTGGTTTGCCCAAACATGCCCCGGACGGGAAAAAACACCTTCAGGCGATCAACGCGGAGCAGGGCAGGCTGCTGCTCTAAGGCTTGCTGACGCTCAGCTCGCTGCTGGGGGCTAATTTCTAGCGGCAGCCGATCGGTTGTTTTTGCTTTTAGAATCGGTTCGCCATTCGAGCCAGGCTCCACCGCCATAAAATCGCTGATCGTCGGTAGGTATTGCAGCGAGCGATCGGGCTGGGGACGGCAGGCCAGTAAGCCTTTGGTATAGGGATGGCGGGGCTGCTGATAAATCTGTTGGACGGAGCCAGTTTCGACAATTTTGCCTTGGTACATCACCGCCACGGTATCGGCAATTTCGGCAATAATCCCCAAGTCATGGGTGACAAAAATAATCGACATCCCCCGCCGATCGCGCAGTTCCCGCAGCAAGTCTAAAATCGTCGCCTGTACGGTCACATCCAGAGCAGTCGTCGGTTCATCCGCAATTAGCACAGCCGGATTACAGGAAATGGCGATCGCAATCATCACTCGTTGAATTTGCCCCCCCGAAAGCTGGTGCGGAAAGCGGTCTAGAAATGCCAGCTTGCGCTGATTGATTTGGGTCTGAAGTTGATCAGGAGCCAGGGGATGAAAATGCTCTTCGACAATTTGCTGGCGTAACTCGCTGTCGCTAGGAATCAGCTTCACTTCTTGCAGGAGGGCGATCGCCTGCCGTCGAGCTTCCGGCTTGGCAATCTGCTGGTGTTGCCGCAGCGCCTCAATCAGTTGAAACCCGCAGGTATAAACCGGATTCAAAGAACTCATCGGTTCCTGAAAAATCATCGCGATCTGGCTACCTCGGTAGTCGCAGCGCTCCTTTGGCGGTAGCCTCAGCAAATCTACCCGCAATGGTTCAGCGCTAGTGGCACGGTAGAAACAAACTTCTCCGCTAGTCACCCGACCGGGAGCGGGCAGCAACCCGATCAAGGCGAGGGCTGTCACCGACTTGCCAGACCCCGACTCTCCCACCAGCCCTAAGACTTGTCCGGCCTGCAACTGAAAGTCAATCCCGTTTACTGCCTGAATTGGCTTTTGATCCGTCGCAAATTCTACCCGCAGGTTGCGAACATCTAGGACAGTTTCAGGCATGGCAGCAAGATTAGCGTTTTTACCAGTTTGCTACACAAACGGCATTCGCTCCAATTTATAGTAATCCCGTTCTAACCTGCGTGTTGGCGATACCAGTCGATCGTGTTCTTTAAGCCTTGCCGAAAATCAACCTTGGCCGTAAAGCCAAAGGCCGCTTTGGCTCGTTCAGTATCTAAACAGCGGCGGGGTTGACCATTGGGCTGATCGGTTTCCCAAACAATTTCACCCTGAAAATCCATTAACTCGCAGATTAAGGTAATCAAATCTCGAATCGAGATTTCATAACCTGTGCCCAAATTAACGGGGTCAGGTTCGTTGTAGTGCTGGGTTCCCATCACAATCCCTAGAGCAGCATCCGTGGAGTAAAGAAATTCACGGGTGGGGCTACCATCGCCCCAGACTGGCAGCTTCTGCTCGCCCCGCTGCTGAGCCTCGTGGACTTTCCGAATCAGGGCCGGGATGACATGGGAACTGCGGGGGTCAAAGTTGTCTTCCGGGCCATACAGATTGACCGGCAGCAGGTAAATCCCGTTGAAACCATACTGCTGCCGGTAAGACTGCAACTGCACTAGCAGCGCTTTTTTGGCAATGCCGTAGGGAGCATTAGTTTCTTCTGGGTAGCCATTCCAGAGGTCGTCTTCTTTAAACGGGACGGGCGTAAATTTGGGGTAGGCGCAGATTGTGCCGACGCAGACAAACTTACTCACCCCGGCTTGGTGGGCAGCATGAATCAGTTGCGTGCCCATCATCAGGTTGTCGTAGAACAGCTCCGCTGGCTTTTCGCGGTTTAAGCCAATCCCGCCCACGTGGGCCGCCAGGTGAATAACCACATCTTGGCCCGCCGCTGCCCGTTGACAGTCCGCCAGCGATCGCAGGTCGCAGTCTTTAGAACGGGGAATCGTGATTTTTGCTTTGTCGGCCCCAGCCTGTAGGAGTTGAGCCACAACCTGTTTGCCCAAAAAGCCAGCCCCACCCGTCACCAGAATGGCTTGATCGCTCAAATTAAGTGTGCTCATAAATTAACTGATCGGATTTCCAAGGGGTTGACGTTTGAAAGCAATGTCTTGAAGTCCATTTTTACCGTTAGGCGAGTTCTGTCCCAACATATGTAAATCAGCATCGACCATTAAGCCGACCAACTGCTCGAAGCTAACAGACGGTTCCCAACCCAGTTTTTGTTTGGCTTTGGCCGGATCACCAATTAATAGCTCTACTTCGGCCGGGCGCAGATAGCGGGGGTCAAAATCAACGTAATCTTGCCAGTTGAGGTTGACATGGCTGAAGGACAGCTCTAGAAACTCTTTGACGGAGTGGGTTTCCCCGGTTGCCACCACATAGTCATCGGGCTGGTCTTGCTGCAACATCAGCCACATTGCCTGCACGTAGTCTTTGGCGTAGCCCCAGTCGCGCTTGGCATCTAAATTACCCAAGTAAAGCTTCTTCTGCTGACCCGCCACAATCCGGGCGATCGCCTGGGTAATTTTGCGGGTGACGAAGGTTTCTCCCCGCCGGGGCGACTCGTGGTTAAACAAAATCCCATTACAGGCAAACAGGTTGTAAGACTCTCGATAGTTAACAGTCTGCCAGTGGGCATACACCTTGGCGCAGGCATAGGGGCTGCGGGGGTAGAAGGGAGTGCTCTCGCTCTGGGGCACTTGCTGCACCAGCCCATACATTTCCGAGGAGCCTGCCTGGTAAAACCGAACTTCATTGCCTGTCCGCTGCTGGTAGTCGCGCAGGGCCTCTAGCAAACGCAGCGTCCCGACGCCGACCGTATCAACCGTGTATTCTGGCGCATCAAAGCTGACCCGGACGTGGGACTGCGCGCCCAGATTGTAAATTTCGTGGGGCTGGACTGCTTCTAAGATCCGGCGCAGGGTGGTGCCATCGGTCAAGTCGCCGTAGTGCAAAAACAGGCGCGTGTCTTCCAGGTGGGGGTCTTGGTAGACGTGGTCAATTCGATCGGTGTTAAAGGTAGAGGTGCGGCGAATAATGCCATGAACTACATAGCCCTTATCCAAGAGCAATTCAGTGAGGTATGAACCATCTTGTCCGGTGATGCCGGTAATGAGTGCCCGCTTTGGCTGTGCTGAAGTCATGCAATTGTTCCTTAAACGAATATTCAACAGGTACTAACTCAGTGTGCCATATCGGTCATACAAGTCAAATTTCAGAAATCCAAGCTACCACACTTTGGGCTAGAGAGATATGGAGTGGTTTAGGCAAAGCCCAGACTGCTTGAAATCATTACAAAGTGGGGTAAACTAGCGATCGTGATTTTGCGGGTGGTCTCAACTTACAAACCAGATTGATCAGCGACTTGTTTGCCTGGCCAATGCTGAGACATCTGATTCAGATTTTCAGCCACTTCTTGCAGGGCAGAGATAACGCCAAAAAAAGCAATCATTTGATTTACGTCATACTTGGACATTGTCTGGGTCGGGCGCAATTTTTCCATTTGCTGCTCTAAAACCTGAAAGGGAGTTAGGAGGTTTGGCGCTTTAGGAAGCTGGTCAGGAATAGCGGCTGCCACTGCCTGAAAACCCAAACTCGTCGTCTGCATGGCTGTTTGGAGTTCCGCTAGGAAAGAGTCAGACATTGCGGTTGAAGTTGAGCTGACCGCCACCTGCTGGAGCGAAAGCAGGCTGGAAAATAAGGCCCGTTCGTGGCTAATCAGAAAGTTCCACCGGCGCTGAATTGTGGCAGCCCGAAAATCTTCGATTAATTCCAGCTTTGTTTCCGTCTGTAAGGAGGTTTGAGTTTTGATCGCTTGCCGAATTTGCTCACTGAGTTTGGCGGTGGTAGCGGTGGAGTCAATTCCCTGTAAATAGTTGGTAACGATTTGTTCATACAGTTGACCTAAATTGCCGAAGGCTTGGTGCAGGCTGGGGTCAATTTTTTGAGCAGCGGTGTCGGCGGGAAATAGCCAATACACAGCGATCGCGATTCCAACTCCCAGCAGGGTTTGGCTAAATCGTCCCCAAATGTAGCTGTTTGGCTCGCTGCTGTGAATCATAATTGCGATCGCCATTAAAAAGCAGCCTCCCTTGTAGCCCGCCATGTCCATGCCCAAACGGGCACAACCAACAATGGTGGCCATCATGCCCAGCCCCACCGTGAAGGGATTGCTGCCCAAGGTGTTCACCAGCACGATCGCCACGAGCGCCCCCACCGCTGTACCCAAAACTCGCTGCTTACCAGCACTCAACCCTTTCCCTAAAGTGGGCTGCATCCCGACTACTAATCCAAGCGCCGCATAGTAGCCGTAGGGCAGTTGGGCAAAATCGACAATCGCTATCGTCAAGCCTAATGCAATCCCGGTTTTAAGGTAGTGTTTGACTTGTGGAGCTGGAACCGGGTGCAGCTTAAACTGCCATCCGGGTAACTCAGCCACTTTTTCCTGATGTTGCAACTTGTCCGCTAATTGCTCTAAATCTTGGCTCAGTCGGGTCAACAAACTCAGCAAACTGTAGAACTGAATCGTTTCGTGTATGGGGTAACTGACGAGCGAGTTGGTGGCCCGCATCTGACCGAGCCGATCAACCATTCCTGCAAGGTGATGGCTCAAATGGGGCAGTTCCACGGCAGCCGCTTTTGCAGCCATACCGCCACGAATCAACTCAGTCGTGACCGCACAAAGGTCAGAAACTTCCTCCGCCAGCCGCTGCAATTGATCTGAGAACAGGGGCATCAGAGAATTCTGGTGATCATCCTTGACAATTCGAGTCATCCCTAACAAATGCCGCCGTAACCGGCGCTCCGTTGCCAGTAAATCACTCCAGTTGTCTTGCACCAGTTGCCGACCCAGAAAACCATACAAAGACCTGCTCAGCAGGCTGTCACTCTGTTGAATCAGGCAGTACATCTCAGTCGTGTGTTGCTCAATCGCTATCAAGGGACTTGCCTCACCGCCGACGCTGCTCACAATCTTTTGCAAGCATTGGTTACAGTTCCCCAAAACCCGCACCAGGTAGTTCTGGAGGGTGAGTCTGGGCCGCTCTGGCCAAAACAAAACAGTGACGGCTGTGGCTACAAAAACGCCAATACTGTTATCAAACACTCGATGCACGGTATAAATCGCTGGATCTGCGCCTAACTCAGGCTCAGCGGCGATCAGGGCCGCGATGATTCCCGCTTGCCCAACCAAGGCCTTCCAACCCAAAACTTCGCAAAACAGAGAGGCGAGGATAAAAGCAGACCCAGCGGCGATCGGGCTAATGCCAAAGGTGCCAACAATTAGAACTGAAAACACGCCTGCGACAACGCTGCCCCCTAGCCTGCCCCAACCCGCTTTGACCGTATCTCCGACCGAAGACAGCATGGTTGCCAGCAGCCCCATCACCGGATATTGAATGTGGGCCAAATCAGAATTTTGGAACAGAGCGGCTAAAATTCCGGCGGCGATCGCGGTTTTGAGAGCGTGCTTGACTAACACTTAATTGCAAAAACCATTATTCATAGGGATGCTGACCCGTTGGTCAGGTTTGCAACATAGAAATTGCTCTGGTGTAGCTATTGCTTAACGATTGAACGGTAGCGGCCAGTCTGTGCAAAGATAAAAAAGCTGTCATAAGTATAGGCTCAATCTCAAAGGCAGCATTCACGCATGTTTAAGGAAGACGTTAGGGTTATGGAAGCTGACAAGACGGAAGCCTTTCCAGTCGGGACTCGTGTCCGCGTCAAACAGTCTGTGATTGTTTACCATCACCCGGAGCATCGTGGTCAGCCTTTTGACATTAAAGGGCTTGAGGGAGATGTCGGGGCGATCATCCGGGAATGGCAAGGGCGGGAAGTCAGCGCCAATTACCCCGTTTACGTCAAGTTTGGCGGTAAATTTGTCACCCATCTGCACGAAAACGAGCTAGAGCAGATTTAGACTTGGCTTGTACCTATCGCTCATCAATGATTTGGCAATGTTGAAGTTCAATCTCAGATTTGGATTGAGACGAGAAGCATAGAGCTTGCATGGATGAACACAATTGTGAAACTTGGCAAATTAATGATCTTCGCATTATCAAATCAGAAGAGTTAATTGACGATGAAGATGGCGAGATTCTTTACTGCGTTTACAGCTTTAAACTTGATGCAGTTACTTTCGTTGGAGAAAATACAGTCAAGGCACTTCAAAAACGCGGCATTCAGCAGTTAGACAATTTGCCCACGAACTGATTATTAAGTGGTATGTAGTTGACTTGGCGTTAAGCTTAGCACTGCCCAAAGAAGCCCTAATGCTACAACATGGTAATTGAGCTGTAACAGAATCGTGGGAGCATAACTTCTGTGCCAATAGCCCTTCTCTTTTCATGCCAACAAACAATTCTGACCTACAAGTCCAGGCTCAGAAACTTCTAGATCAGATCGCCTTCATGCCCTTTGAACAGTGCCAACCATTGACCCGTGAGTTTCAGAGTATTCCTGCTCGTCCCGGCATTTACGCAGTTAGACATAGAAGTGATGGGTTACTTTACATTGGTAAAACTAAGAGCCTACGAGGACGTTTTAGCGGCGGACATAAAGCTTTTTTGTGGGCGTGGCTAGACAAATACCATGATGAAGATGTGCGGATCGCAGTCCAGTTCATTCCACATTGGGAGAACCCTGCCCTACTATTGGAACTAGAAGCAATTATTTTAAGAGCTACTGAGCCACCTTACAACGTCCAAATTCCATCCGAAAGGTGAAGCTATGCAAATCAAACTTCAAGAGCAACTTTCCTGCATAGATGCTGAAGCTATTTTGGAGCGTTTGCCTGAACGAATTCAGACCGCTTTAGTTGCTCGTGCTGCTGAAATTGACTACCCCATCGAAGCAGTCATTGAGATGGCGATCGCTAGTTTTCTTGACACAGAAGCATTAGGCTTTGCCGACTGCAAACCTGGACGTGGCCAGTAAACATATCTGTTAATGAACTACCATCTAGCCGCTTCGCTGAGCTAGAGGCTTCTGACGCTTCTTCGCCCCAAGTTGCCTCAGAGATCCCGTAGAACGGGTTTCTGGGGTAGAGCTTGGCGACTCTGCGTTTATGAGGCTAGTTCCTAATACCAGTTCTCGTCAGCACTGCACTGAATTAGATACCTGTAATGCTTGTCTTACAAAGATTTATATGATTCATGCTCATCAAGTTTTGGTATAACCCCAAATCGCCAGATCCTCTGGCGATTGCCCAATTGAGCATAACTTTCGCAGCCGCGACATCTCGATCCTCAACACAGCCGCATTGAGAACAACGATGAACGCGCTGATCGAGTGTTTTCTTT
>JAHHGS010000095.1 GCA_019359715.1 Aphanocapsa sp. GSE-SYN-MK-11-07L
GTCTACTCCCTAACTTATCTCCCAAAAAATATATACATGACACTCAAATCCGGCCCCTAGACAAGATTATTTACTAAAGTGCCTGTTTTTTCGTAATGTTTTGTTACCTCAAAAGAGCCGCACCCAATTGAATTGTCACAATGGCAGTCTGAACTGGCAGGCAGCGCCTTTTTGACCCAGACCAAACAAGTGTCTGCCCAGACCTATCTGAGCATGAAGCAGCAGGTCGTGCAGAACTTGAGCCATCCCAGTCGCCAGCCGGAATGCCTGAGCGGCAGCGCCTACGATGAAAGACTGATGCTGCCGCAACACGTTCAAGATCATGACCTGACAGCGATTTCTGGCGTTTATACCTACAAATTGCTGCTGGCCTTTACCTTTGGTCAGTACACAGCCGCGCTCGAAAACGTGGCCCAAGCTCAGCCCTGTTTGATTGCCCTGTCACCGCCGCTGGTGCCGATCTTCCATTTCTATGCCGCTTTGACCTACCTCCAGCTTGCTCCAACTCAGTCCGAGTCAGAGCAAGCTACAACCCTCGCCCAAGCCGAAACTCATCAAACCGCTCTCTACCAATCCGCCCAAACTGCGCCGATCAATTATCTCCACCAATGGCAATTGGTTGAGGCGGAGCGGCAGCGAGTTTTAGGGCAGACAGCCGCAGCCCTGGATTATTACGATCGGGCGATCGCCAGCGCCAAAGCCAACCAGTTCCTCTCCGATCAAGCTCTGGCCAACGAACTGGCCGCTAAGTTCTACCTGGACTGGGATAAACCCGCGATCGCTCGCGATTAGCTGCTGCAAGCCCGCCATCTTTACCAACGCTGGGGAGCAACCGCTAAGGTGAAGCAGCTAGACCAGCACTATCCGCAGTTGGGTCAGCCCACCCCTGATCAAACCAGGAGGATTGCCACCAGCCAGATTCAAACCAACCAGCTAGACCTTGAAGCCGTGGTTGAGTCGATCCAGGCGATCGCCAGCCAGCATGACCTCAAAGACTGCTTGCCAGCTTTGCTGAAGATTCTGATTGATCACGCCGGGGCTGAGGTTGGCTATTTGTTCTTGCATACGCCCTCTGCTAGCGGCGAAGTCGGCCAATTCGCGATCGCTGCCAGCAGTAGCCTTGTGCCTACTGCCAAACCGATCAACCAGATCCTACCCGTCTCAGTCCTGCATTACGTGGCCCGCAAACGTGAGAGGGTTCTGCTCAACAATGCGGTAGTCGAGGGAGATTTCAGCTCTGATCCCTATATTCAATTAGCCCAACCGCTGTCGATTCTGTGTTATCCGCTGATCAATCAGGACAAGCTGTTTGGGATTGTCTATCTGGAAAACAATCTGACCACAGCAGCCTTTAGCGCCGAGCGAGTCCAACTTTTGCATTTGCTGTCTGGGCAAGTGGCGATCGCAACCGAAAACGCGATGTTAAGCCTGAAATTAGCCTGGTGGGAAAGTCGGGCAGTGAATAACAATCAAACCAATAAATCAGCACGACCGCTCAGTTCTGCGGACAAACAGCTTCAGTTTCAAGAGTAAGAGCTATGGGGTGAGGAATGGCGATCGCAGGATATGATTTTGCGATCGCCAGTCCCCTATGCATCAAATAAATTACCAAGTGGCTTTAGCTTCATAACCTTGAAGAGTATCAGGATGACTGGCGGCTTTTGTTTTTAGAAGATAAAGATGCAGAAAAGAACTCATCAACATCCTTGCAACTTTAAACAATGTGATCAGATTTAACGGTTGCTTGTTTCGCAAGCTCTGAACGAATAAGCGAGGATTAAGCAATATAGCCCACGGAAATGTATCAGCAACAATCGACTCAATGTTGTGTTGACCGTAATTGAGTTTCAATGCCTCTATGCCAGACATCCAGCGAGTCATTTGCTCCAGCCAAGCTAGCTTTGATCTATCATCTGGAACAGTCTCATACTGGTCTGGAACACGATTAGTCTGAATCACATCCAGGCACAGCTCATGCTTGAAACCAGCGTGCTCTGCCAAAATAGTCAACTGAATATCCTCCAACCTTGCCCCTGGATACCGTTCTGAAATCACTGTTAGCAGGCTAATAACTACGTCAGATCTGCCAACGGTTCCCCCGCCAGGTTTTAACTGATAACCAGGGTAATATCCATGCACAATATTTAAAAACCAAGGAATTGGCGGCACATCTTGGCTGAAATCAGGCAAAAATATCTGTAATCCGTCCTGCTCAAACGGCTGATACACTGTGTGTCTGGGAGTAGCGCCGAGAATATCTAGGTCTGGATGATGGTTTAGCTGCTCAAGGATAGGCTGCAAACCATTAGAATCTAAATTAGGAGATAAGCCCGGTTGATCAAGCAAAAACTGAGATTCGGCATCAATCGTGACCAGCAAGGCAGGCAGATGCCAGCCCTGAGCAATACTGTTGATAAACAGAGAGCCATAAATATCACCTAGAATTCGGATTTTACCAGCCGAATAGGGACTAATTTTTTGATGAATAACAAAAATCCGATGCTTTAATGCTAAGGAAGGGTTACTCTGAATGTAATAGGGTTCACCTTGAGCACTGGCATCAGCACATACCTTAGCTGGCAACTGGTTGGAAACCTTTGCTTCAGTGTACAAATCGATAATTTCAACATCAGAAATCTGATTAAAGCCAGCTATGACTTGTGGACAATCAAATCCATGATTTAAGCCAATCATTACATCAGCTTTAGCGCCAGCTTCAGCGATCTGAGCAATGATTTTAGGGATCGTGCGGGGTAAGTACCTTTCAGCCCCGCTTCCCGCGGCTAGAACGACTAGTACTCGATTTAAATCAAGACATTGGTTGGTTTGGGACTTGATCCATTTCTGACAAGATAAAACGCTCTCGACATCTGCGCGTAGTTTTTTGTTTTGCTCTGCCCGGAAAGTATGAACTGAGATACCAGTAGATTTGGTCAAAGAATCGGTTTTTACAGAGCGCTTGGTTAAGGTCATGAGATCTGTTTGATGAGGGCTTGCAGATGTTTCCAGTTGAGTAACATTCTATTTCAGAGAATAATGTTTTATACGGTTCAGAGGGTTTAATTGACGAGATTGTTTTTTGATAGCCAATCTGCTGTGCGTTCCATTCCCTTGGCTAAATCAATTCGCGGCTGATAGCCCAATAACCGAGTTGCTTTTTCAATTGAATAGGCGTGTGATCGCGTCACAAAATCAATTGATTCTGGCAGCAAATCAGCTTTTTTCCCCATCTGGCGCAGCGCCGTTTTCGCGGCTAAAGCAGGAACAGAGATCACTGGTTTAGGATACCCGCCAATTTCAGCTAGACATTCATAATATTCTCGCCAAGTAGTCTGACCGCCATCAGTCAGATTGAAAGCCTCTCCATAAGCCTCCTTCTCTACGGCTAAAAAGACTCCATCAATTAGATTGTCAATGTAAATATGATTACAAATGCCGCGTCCACCATTTACTAACACAAACTTTTTCTTTTGCATCATGCTCAATGGTTGCATTACCCAAACACTTCCACCCGGCCCGTAAACATCGCCAGCTCGGATCACAATTATCCCAAATTTGTCGGCATGGTTGAGTTTAAGAACTTCCTGTTCGCTTTCTATTTTAGTCTGGCAAAATGGATTTTTTTGATTAACCAGCGGCTGATCTTCAGTCACGCAATTGGGAAAATGAAAACCATAGACCAACACACTAGAGAGATGAATAAAGACTTTTGCACCGGCCTGTTTAGCGGCAGTGGCAGTTTTGATGGTTCCTTCGACATTAATGGCCCGGAATGAATCTATCGCGCCACTGGCATCGTTCTTAGATACAGTATGGAATACAATATCTGCCCCTTGACAGGCTTCTACTAATGTCAGTTCATCGTTCGTGCTGCCAATATGGACGGTTGCTCCAAGTTCCTCGGCTAGCTGAGCTTTTTCAGGTGAAAATTCTAGTCCCAGCACTTTCATTCCCCGTTCCAAAGCCATTTCAGCCGCCCGTCGGCCAATAAAATCACCAATTCCGGTAATTAAGAGCGTTTTACTTTGTAAATCCATAACAGCCCACTCTATGACAAGATGTTTTTGGCAGAAAGCTTAATCCGTCTGAACTTTGGGATCAAGTGGGGGTGATCTTTAAACAGTTGAGCATAGTTACTGTCTTCAGATAAAGCCTTTTCTTCAGCTCGGATGCGCCAGACGATTAAGATTGCGTTCGCAACACTGAAGCCGATCGCTGTCAGGTAGGCTCCGTGAATCAGCGGCAGCGCCACGATTTCTAGACTGACTCCTAACCAGTTGGGGTGACGCAGATAGCGGTAGATGCCAGTATCGATCGCAGAGGCACCTGGAAGCGTGACGATTGGCAAAGTCCAGCGTTGCCCCAGTGCTTGCATTGATAAATAACGCAGGCTTTGACCAGCGATCACCATCATGAGTGAGATGACGGCTAACAGGGGGACAAACGGACGATTTAAACCCCAAACCTCAACAATCATGCCCACAAACCAACTGATTTGGAGGGCTTTGACAACTCCGATTAGATTAGAGCCATGCAGCCGTCCCCCCTGAGCCAACAGAGTAGAAACGTTTCTTTGGCTGATCCGAAGTTCAATTGCGCGCTGGATCACAACAGCGGCAATAATGACTAAGAAAATAGCTCTAGTAATCGATAGCATTAATGATTCCTCACCACTGCAAGAGAATTGCTTCCTGGGAGAAACCTGGCCCCATGCCAATCATCAGGCCATAGGTTCCTGGCGAGGGCTGATCTTTAGAAGCGAAAAGCTGATTCAGCATATAAATCACGGTCGCGGATGAAATATTACCCACCTCTGCCAGGGCCTCCCAGCTCAAATGCAACTGCTGCGGCTCCAGCCCAAACTCTTCTGCAACGGTATCTAAAACCTTGGGGCCGCCTGGATGGACGATCCAGCGATCGATTTGCTCAATCTTTAAATTGTGATCTGCCAGGAGGGGGTCAATCAGCTTCCGCAATCCATCTTTGAGATACTCTGTCACCTGCGGTCTGAGGATATTGCGAAAACCAGTATCGACAATATCCATCCCCATCAGATGTCCAGTGTTTGGTAGCAGGATCGAGCGAGTGTCGATTACGCGCGGTCTACCCGGTTGAGCGAAGGGATGATCTTCACCGACGACTAAAATCGCGGCGGTGCCATCGGCAAACAGGGCCGCCGTCACAATATTGGAGATGATATCACTATAGATGGCTGGATTTTCCGCTAGCTGACTGACCTGAGACTGTAAATCTAACTGCAAAGACCCCTGCCAGAGTGCAGAGGAAAGCTCACCCACAAACATAATCGCCGCCTCGGTTGGGTGCCCTTGGAGATATTCTGCTATCCGTGACAAGCCAGCCGCCCCACCCATGCAGCCATAGCCAAACAGAGGCAATCTTCGGACGTAGGGCGAAAAGGGAATCCGATTCATCAACCGGGCTTCCAAGGGTGGAATCGCAATTGTTAAGGTGACGGAAGCCAGCAACGATATCGTCTGCGGATCGACTTGCGTCTGCTCTAACAGCTTTCGCACCGCTCCCTCAAACAGGTTCAAGGCTGTTTCCAGGGTGGCGCGACTTTGGGTGGCAAAGCCCTGCATGTCATAGAAGGTGTCCAGCGGCAAAGCAAAGTATCGACCTTTGACTTTGACATTGCTAAAGAAGCGATCGATGGTATCTAAGTCGAAGTCTAGATCCATTGCCATGCAGTATTTGCGGAGCGCTACAGCCAGTACTTCCTGGCTGTAATAACTGGAGGGAAAATTAGTCGCGGTCGCAACAATTGAAACCATAGTGCATCTCCTTTTACTGAAGTACGGGCCTGCGTATTTCCTGAGCGATCGCCATTAATAGTTCCTGTTGAGCCGTGTGCAGAAAGAAATGATCGCCAGGAAACAGGGTGAGCGTAAAATCGCCCCCGGTCTGATCGCGCCAGGCTGCCAACTGGGCCTGGTTAACTTTGGCATCTTCAGCCCCGCCAAAGGCGGCGATTGGGCAGGCGAGCGGGGGCTGGGTGGTATAAAAGTAAGTTTCTAACAGCGCGAAGTCCGCCCGGAGGGCGGGCAAAAACAGGCGCATCAACTCTGGATTTTGCAAGACTTCCTCTGGTGTACCCTTGAGACGGCGCAGGGCTTCTATGAACTGAGCATCTTCCAGACGATGAATTGGCAAATCTAAATCAGGAATCTGCGGGGCCCGACAACCGGAAACTAAGAGTTGCACCGGAGAAGGTAAATTTTGCTTCCGCAGTTCCCGCGCCAGTTCAAAGCAAATCAGTCCGCCCAAACTATGCCCAAACAGCGCAAACGGAGTCTCTAAGTCGGCTCGAATTAAAGGAACAAGGGTCTGAATTAGGATAGCTAAACGAGTCAACGGCGGTTCACCAAACCGGGCTTCCCGGCCCGGAAGCTGGATTGGACAAACCTCAATCTCGGCGGGCAACATCTCTGACCACGGGCGGAAAACCGAAGCTCCAGCCCCAGCGTAAGGAAAGCAAAATAGACGCAACCGGGCGGCTGGGCGCGGATGAGGACGAGTGATCCAAACATGAGCGCTTTGTTGAGCGACATTGCGATCGCCATCGGGGGACTCTGGGACTGGGTCAGCAAACAGTTTGCCTTCCACAATCAGCAGCAGTTGGGTCACAAACTGGTCAACGCTCAAACTGGCAAAGTACTCCAGGGGCAGCACCACCTCTAGATCTTGCTCGATCCGGCGGATCAACTCCACGGCCATTAAGGAGTCTAAGCCCAAGTTATACAGCGGTTGGTCTAAGTCCACTTTGCCGGTTGATAGCCCCATCACTTTCGCTAACAGCCCGCTTAGGTAGGTTTCTAAAAGCGGGTGCCGATCGCCCGTTTGCGTTGCTAAAAGCTGCGATCGACTGACTTGCCACTCGGCAGCGATTGCAGCAGCTTCTGGTCCAGGTTCAGTTGCCTTACCTGTTGGTGGCTGATTTTGCTCATCTTCGTCTAGCCAATACCGCTGGCGCTGCCAGGGATAGGCCGGTAACGAAACGGGCTGGCCGGTCGGATACAGTTTCCGCCACTCGACCGGAGAGCCAGCGGTATACAAACTGCCGAGGGCCCCTAGCATAACAAGTCGCTCTGGCTCCTGCCGCCGCAGGGAGGGCAGTACAATGCCAGCCTGGTTGCGATCGCGCAAATACTGGGAAATGTACATACCCAGAATCGGGTGGGGGCTAAGTTCAACAAACAGGTTGTGCTTGCGGTCTAACAGGTGTTCTACTGCCGCCGCAAACTGGACTGGCTCTCGAATGTTGCGGGCCCAATAGTCAGGGTCGAAGGCTTCGCCCGCTTGGGTCTGACCCGTTACCGTCGAAATGATTGGAATTGATGCTGCTTGGGGTTGGATGCCGGCTAGCGATCGGGCCAGCTCGGCCTGATAGGCAGCCATCTGCGGACTGTGGAAGGCATAGTTAACCCGCAGCAGCTTACAGAAAATCTGCGCTTGTTCTAGAGATTGGACGACTTCTAGAATTGCTTCACCCTCCCCTGACAGCACCAGCGAATTCGGGCTGTTGATGGCGGCGATCGCGATTCGCTGATTATACTGGGCAATTAAACGCTTAGCTTCCGGCAGCGTTAACTGCACGGCGGCCATCTTGCCGTGCCCCGTGCCCTGCTGCATTAGCCGTCCCCGGTGGAAGACAACCTGGACGGCATCCGCCAAGCTGAGCGCCCCAGCCACATGGGCGGCAGCAACTTCGCCAATGCTGTGCCCGACCACGGCGTTCGGCTCAACTCCCCAAGCCCGCCACAGGTTAGCCAACCCGACTTGCAGGGCAAACAGAGCGGGCTGAGCCACCTCGGTTTCGCCCAAGCGAGACTTGTCTTCGTCTGCCTGCAATTCCCCCAATAGTGACCAATTGGCTAGGGGGGCCAACAGCGCATCACACTGCTCAATCGTGGCTCGAAATACGGGTTCTTGGGTCAAGAGTTCCCGTCCCATCGCCCACCATTGCGGCCCCTGACCAGAAAAGACAAAGGCTAATTTTGAGCGCCGATTCGGCTGCTTTTGCCCAACTGATAAGCCTGGCTGAGCTTGATCTTGTTCAAACGCTTCCAGAGCCACTTGCAGTTGCTCAAGATTGGCAAAGGCAACGCTGAGCCGATGGGGATGATGACTGCGACGAACGCTGGCCGTATAGCAGATGTCCAGGGCTGCGGCAGATTTCAGATCATCTCGGTAGGCTTTTGCCAGCGCTTTCAGGGCGATGGGGCTGCGAGCAGACAGCGGTAGTAGGTAGGCATTACTTGGCGGTGGACTGACTGGGCAAGTCGGAGCCGCCGCCGCCAAAATCACGTGGGCGTTGGCACCGCCAAACCCAAAGGAGCTGACGCCTGCCACCGGCTCGGCTTCTTCCGGCCAGGCTGTGAGGGTTTGCTGCACCCGCAGCGGCAGTTGCTCAAACCGAATGTAGGGATTAGGGGTTTGGAAGTGCAGGCTGGGCGGCAGTTGGCGGTGCTGTAGCATTAGGGTCAGCTTGATCAGACCGGCAATCCCGGCGGCGGCTTCCAGATGACCAATATTGGTTTTGACAGAGCCGATCGCGCAGGGTTGATTTGGGTCGCGATCGCTGACCAATACCGCCCCCAGCGCCTCGGCCTCAATCGGATCACCCAGAGCTGTGCCCGTACCGTGGGCCTCAACATAGCTAATTTGGGCCGGTTTAAGCTCGGCATTGGCGATCGCCTGTTGGAGTAAAGCCTGCTGAGACAAGCCATTCGGAGCCGTCAGCCCGTTGCTGCGCCCGTCTTGATTAATCGCGGAACCCTTGATCACAGACAAGATCTGGTCGCCATCTCTGACCGCATCCGAGAGCCGCTTCAGCACCACGATGCCGCAGCCTTCGCCTCGAACATAGCCATTCGCTCTCGCGTCAAAGGTTTTGCAGCGCCCATCAGCAGACATCATTTGGGCTTGAGAGAGGATAATTGTCAACTCTGGAGACAGCAGCAGATTTACCCCACCTGCTAAAGCCAGGTTCGACTCGCCGCTGCGCAGGCTCTGGCAAGCCAGATGAGTGGCGACCAGCGATGAAGAACAAGCGGTATCGATCGCCATACTTGGCCCGCGCAGATCGAATAAATAGGACAGCCGATTGGCCGCAATGCTAAAGGCGTTGCCGGTAGCCATATAAGCATTGATTTCGCCATAGCTATTCCGCAAGCGTTGATGATAGTCACTGCCGGAAATACCGACAAACACGCCGGTACTGGTGCCAGCCAATTGATCGACCGCCTGACCGGCATCTTCCAAGGCTTCCCAAGCCACCTCTAGGAGCAGCCGTTGTTGGGGGTCCATGTAAACCGCTTCCCGTGGCGCAATCCCAAAGAATTGAGCATCAAACTGATCAATCTGCTCCAAAAAGCCACCCCAACGGGTACTCATTTTGCTAGGATTACCGGGGTCGTAGAGGGCTTCAATATCCCAGCGATCGCCAGGAACTTCCGTAATCGCATCGACGCCATTGCAAATTAGCTGCCAAAAGTCGTCTGGATGCTTGGCTCCCGGAAAGCGACAGCTCATGCCAAGGATTGCGATCGGTTCCATCATCCCTCCTCCGTTGCGGAGTTGACCGCCAAAACTTCTGGCTGTTCGGCTAAGCGTTGGGACAGCAACTCAATCGTCGGATAATTCCAGACCAGGGTGGGCGGAATCTTCAAACCCAGCGACTTTTCAGCTCTACTAACAATAATCATGGCCTGAATTGATTCCAGCCCGAATTCGCTGATCGGCGATCGAATATCAATCTCATCTGGATCAAGACCAAGCTGTTCGGCAATTTGAGCGACCAACCAGTCCTGAATTTCCTCAGCACTGGCCGTCAACTCCGAGTTGGGGTCAGGTTTGACGTGTCTCATGTGCATCCCATTTGACGCATTAATTAAGCTTCTACTTTTGCAATAGATAAAAGAAATATTCGTAGTCTCTGCTCTTAAAGCCCTGATAGTAATGCGTTCCCTCAATACCCGCAAAGGTACTGGTTAGTCCATGCAGAATTTTAGGAATACTATCTTGAATGATTTTGCTTTTGCGGTGATTTTCTAAATCCATCGCGGCCAGAACATTTGCGGCAATTGATTCTTGCTTGACCAACGTAAAGCCAGCTTGTTTGAGCTGGTTCAACAGGTCATTGATTTCAGGCTGGGGGCGAAAATCAGCGTAGAGAAAATACCCATCGGGGCGCAAAACTCGAAACGATTCACTAAAGAAATCGCTGATATTGCGGTAACAGTGTGATGATTCGACATTGACTACAACATCAAAAGAGCCATCGGCAAATTTTAATGCTTCTGCGTCGCCATGCCCAAAGGAAAGATTTGGAATTGCATATTTCTTCTTGCACAAATTGACGTTGTTATCAGAAATATCAACTCCCGTCATTGACTTAGGACTCAGATAACGCTTAATAAACGAAGAACCGCCGCCTCGACCACAACCCACCTCCAGGACATCTTTGTCGTTGAGGGGGATAGAACTAGCAACATGATGGTAAAGCTGCAAGCAGTAGCGTTCGCTCTCATCATGACTATTTAAATTCAACTTTGCAGCAGTTGGACTTAGCTCAGCAAAGCCATAGTTCATAAAACTAATATTGACATCAGAGAACAGGGAGGCAAACAGGTTATACCAGTTTGTCCAGAAGAATTTCTTGGCAAAGGGTAAGGTATAGGGCACAGAAAGCACTTTGTCTAGCATATTAATCCTCAGAAACGCTAAAACAGATTGGGCTGGCTTAAGTGATCGGCGCTGATTAAGGCTCAATCAAGACTGCTTGAGCCTGATTGACATCTCTAAACAAGGGTTAAGAAACCAGATTCAACCAGGTGTGAAGTGTATGTCATTAAGAGCTGAGCATCGATCGCTGGACAAGCAATCGAACTGCCAGCCAGGGCATCAAGAGTTGCTTGACAGCTAATGATTGGTCTTCGGGCTTGGAAGTATAAATCGGGAATCGTCAGTTGTTGGTCAGACCAACGCTCTAACAAAAAGGGTCGCAGGGTGTAGAGCGGATTATCAGCCGAAGTAACATCATGAATTAGCGCTTGCCGCCATTGCTCGTAGGGAATCATCTCAATTGAGAAGCCAAACGAGCGAATCCATTCTACTAAAGAGGTCAAAGAGGCCGGCTCTGGATGCTGTAAATGGAATGCCTGACCGATTGATTTTACTTGCAGAGAAAGATAGACGATCGCCTTGCTGGCATAGTCAACCGGAGACATATCCAACATGTAGTCTACATCTGGGAAGGCTCCCATCTGGAAACAGCCTTTAATCATTAAATTAATAAAGTCATGGGTGTTCGAGACACCCGTTTCGCTATCACCAGAAATCAAAGGCAGTCTGTAAATGGTGACTGGAACTCCACGGCTACCAGCAAGTTTAACCAACTTTTCTGCCACCCATTTGGTTTGTGAGTAACCGAGGAATATCCCTTGCCAGTCATCAAACTCTTGCGCTTCAACTACTACCTTGCCAGCGTAGGCAGTGGATTCAAAGACAGCAACGCTAGAAATATAGTGCACCGGCTTTAACTTGCCCTGACAAGCCAAGCGTAAAACTTCTTGCGTCCCCAGAACGTTTGCCGCTTTTAGGGCTGAGTAGGGGTAAACATAATTCAGTAAAGCACCACTGTGATAGATCGCATCAATCCGGGTTGCCAAAGCTTGGAAGTCTTCAGGCTCAATCCCCAACCAGGGTTGCGCCAAGTCGCCCGCAACCGGAAACAGTCTAGAGCTGTCTTTGCTATCCCAAAGTCCATACTTTTGGAGATTATTTTTGATTTTTAGCTTGCCCTCGACCAGATCAGCCGCCCGCACTAAGCAGTAAATATTAGCCTGGGTTGCCCGGAGAAGTTCTCTGATTAAGAAAGCACCCAAATAGCCTGTCGCCCCGGTCAGAAATATATTTTTCGGGTTGCTAAAAGCTGGAGTAGGATCACCAACTGGACGAATGGTTGAGTCCAGAACAACTTCAGCCGCCAAATCTAGGAAGGTCGAGGAAGTTTTTGGAGGACTAGCAGCCTTGTCTAGATCTTCAGGGTTAGATTGAGCCAGAAATTCTTCTGCCAACCGCTGAGAAAGGGAAGCGATCGTTGGATAATGCCAAAGCAAAACGGGAGAGGGCTTAAATCCCAATAATTTCTCTAGCTTGCTAACAATCGTCATGGCTTGCAGAGAATCTAAACCATAGTTCTCTAAATTTTCATCAACGTCGACTTGATCGGCTGAAATCATCAGGATTTCGGCCAAGTTGGATACCATTAATGTTTTGATATCTGAGGCAGAGCAAGATCGTTCTAAATTCATGTTATATCTCTAGTTTAGAAACAACGGGTTGATACTGACTGTGGTAACTGGGCAACTGTAGTCCCTGCATATTTAAGTTCTGGATTCGATACAAAAAAGCAGTTCCATGCATGATTTGCTCTGCCACATCAACGACGCGCCGATTGCCGGATGCAAACAGATAAGAACCTCGCACCCAGTCATTGAAGCTGCCCATGGCTGGGCCACACCAAATTTGGTAGTCAATCTCGCGCTCTTTTTCGCCAGAGTTAGACCAGCGCGATGATAGGCCCAAATACCAGCGAAAAATTAAAGCCATTTTCAGCTTGGGATTTTTTTCGGCCTTGGCAATTTTGTCGGGATTGCGTTTCGCTAGATAGGCCACCGTTTCTTCCCAAACCGATTCCAAACTTCTGCGAAAGATTTGTTGCTCTAGTTTGTCGCGTTCATCCTTGGGAATGTCAGCAATCGCGTTATAGGTTTTGTACAAATCGAAGAGTTTTTGCGATCGCAGCGGAAACAGGGTTCCCCGTTTAAGCACTTGCAGTTTGACTCCCATTTCAAACATATCCGCCGCTGGGGCCATCATCACATCCGGCATCTCGGCTTGAGTCAACAGGTTTTTAGCGTGTTCGGAAGTGCCAGCTTCCAGGCAAGATTGATTGATCGAGCCAGTCACCACGTAGGCGGCCCCCATCATAAAAGCCGCCAGGGCTGACTGCGGGGTGCCAATGCCGCCCGCTGCTCCTACCCTGACCGGAGTTGGGTAATCATACTGAGCTTGAATTTGATTTCTTAATTCCAGAATCGAGGGCAAGAGGCATACCAGCGGGCGGTTATCGGTATGGCCGCCGGAATCGGCTTCCACGGTGATGTCATCTGCCATTGGCACTTTTTCGGCCAGCGCTGCTTGCTGCTCTGTAATCAGATTTTTGCTAACTAATTCTCTCAGTAACTTGAGGGGGGCTGGCTGAAGAAACTTGGTTGCCACTTCTCGGCGGGAAATTTTGGCAATGACTTTATTTTTGATCTCAATTTGATTGCCGTGATTCAGGCTTAATCCAGCCGCTCGGTAGTAAACAATATTGGCGGTTAAATCTAGAAAGGCAGAGGCTTCAACCGTGCGAACTCCGTATTTTAGATAAAGGTCAACTGCATTGCGTTCGATCGCGGGTTCGCTGGGACTGTGCAGCAGATTAAAAGCATAGGGCCCATGCGGTAAGGCTTGTTGAATCTTGTTAATCGCTGCTTCGACGCGGGCAGGAGACAACCCACCAGCCCCAAATGAACTCAAAATTTTCGCTTTGCCCAGGGTTGTCACCAGCTCTTCTGAGGCAATTCCGCCTGCCATTGCGCCGGTCGCATAGGCATAGTTAACGCCATGAAAAGCCAGAAAACCTGGATCACCCAACTGCTGAATCGAAATCGCTGGCGTAGAAGCAAGCACTTCAATCTGTCTGGTTTTACCGTTGTCGGAGCGACTTAAATAACCCTCATTGGTCACACCAATCTCTCCATCAACCCGTAAAACATAGCAGGGGCGATTTAACTTCAGTAGTTTAGTTCTGATCTCTGTTTCTTCAAAAGCGATACTCTCTAAGGCACCCTGCCAAAATTGATTCTCACCATAGAAAGGGTCAGAAAATTTAAGACTATTTTTACTTAACACTGTCTCTAATTTTTTCACAGCTAATGCTCACATTGGGGGTGAATCAGTCAGATTAAATTAATTTGATTTATAGTTAGGACTATTTCCGAGTTGTCGAATGATTTGAGGAATGATGATTTAACGGCGATTGATTGGTTAAGGTTTGATCGGTCAGAAACTGTTCAGACAAAGTAATTTGCATCTTAATCATCTCGCTGATTTGCTGGAGCGAATTGTGACGATACTGTAAAAGCACTGAATGGTTTTTCGCGATCGCCGAAAAGTTTTCCGTCGGAACTTGGTGCTGATAGCCAAGCAGAAGCGGCGACTTGATTTTTGAATAAGATCTGTGATTCATTTTTGCACCGATCGCATGGTTGTTTTGCAGCCTTACTTTTCTGCCATTTTGCGAGTTTGAATTAGGCTTGTTTTCGTGCCCATTCATTGCAGCCTGAGTTTGCTCCGCCAAGGTTTGATTGGCAATATTTTTGTCGTTGGTGATAGTTGAACCATCAGGAATAATTCGTTTTTGGTCGAGTGCTAGAGCTGCAGAGAACTCTCTATTTTGATTAAAACCCGATTGATTTTGACCGTACAACACTGACAGGTCTAGTGACACCCGATGGCTGAGCAGCTTGGCCAAGGCTTTCAAAATAGAAGCAAAATCATCGACTCCTCGTTTATTGAGGGAAATTGTAACCTGATCCTGGGAATTGAGAGTTTCATTAATCCATCGAGAGCAAATTCCGCCTGCTCCCACTTCAACAAAAATTTTGTAGCCGTCCTGATAAGCTTGCTGCAACAGTCGCGGAAAATCAAATTGCTGGCATAACGTGTTGGCGATGCTATTACCGATCGACTGACTATCAAGGCTGATTGGTTGACAATTAGCCGCTGAATAAAGCTTGACCTTGGGCAAATTTTGGATCGGCAGCGTGTTCAATTTTGCCAGCTCGGAGTGTTCCGATCGCATGGCTTCGCAATGAATAACATGCTTAAACGGAGCCTGAATCGCATCACAGGCTAACGTTTCAATCACTGTTTGGCAAGCTTGGGTATGACCGGCAATTACCACTTCTTTTGGAGAATTGATTTGAGTCAAGTAAACTCGTTGCTGATTTTTCAGGCAATCTATCACCTGCGAGGCAGGTGCAATCAGAATATAGCTACTCCAAAAGTCTTGCTCTAGAAGCTCTGCGCTGGCTCCCCAAAACTCTCGCACGGCGTACTTTGGCCCAGAGAGTCTTTCCTCAAATAAAGGCGAAGACAGTAACGCACTGCTGCCTTGACTAAAGTTGTTCCAAACCCCTTGGGCATACATCATGCTAATTTCACCCAAACTGTACCCTAAGGCAGCCTGGGGCTGGATTTGGAAATAATCTCGCATCACCGCTGTCAACAGGCTAGCGATCCCAACTTCGGACTCAAACATAACTGGCAGGTCATCCAGCAATTTCTGCTCTAGTCGTTCAGACTCTCGGTTAGAAAGTTTATGCCGGCTTCTGGGATAGAGCAGTTTCTCAATGCTCGTCAAACGATTGGTCACACTCTTGATCACCGGATCGTCATAGACCTTGGGAAACAGCTTGAACAGGTTGCGCCCGACCCCAACATAGGCGCCAAAAGCGCCAGGGTAAACAAAGGCGATCGCGCTTGTTCTACCCAGAGGGTTGACGGTCAGGTAACTACCAACCGGGGTTTGCCAGTCTTTACCGGTTTCAAAAGCTGTATTAATGCCCTTAAATGCCCGCTGAATTTCCCGCTTTAACTCATCTTTGTTGCGCCCCAGAATTGCCAGGGCGTAGGTGGCTTCAGCCTGGGTTTGGAACATTTTGAAGGTCTGACTTGCAGTTTCAGCCAGAGAATCACTATCTGTAATTGCTTGTTCCAGTCCTACAAGCTGCTCAAGTAAAGCTGATTGCCGATCGGCGGCGATCGGAAACAAATAAAACGGCATTTGCTCCAAGTATCGGCTTTGACGATCAGGCTGGCTGCTGTCCTCTGACAGAATGATATGGGTGTAGCTGCCATTAAAGGTCAAGCTGTTGATCGCTGCTACCCGCTGAGTTGCTCCCTGGTTCAGAAACCACGGGCGCGATTCAGTTGGAACATAAAAGGGGCTGTCTTGCCAAAGCTCCGGTTGCTTTGGGCCGCTCCACTGCGGTATAGCTGGAATAAATCGGTGATAGAGGCAGAGAGCAGCTTTAATCAAACCAGCCAGTTCCAAACCAGTCTGACCGATATTCACCTTGGCGCTGCCGATCGCGCAACTGAGTTCTGATTCTACAGTTTGATAGGCGGTGATCAAGCCCTGAATCTCAGCTTGGTCTTGGTCAGGCTGACCACTGGCTGTAACCTCCAGGTAGCCGACATTAGCAGGTTTGACATCTGCCTGCTGGAAAGCCAGTTGACAGGCTTGCTGAACTAGCAGATTTGGAGATTGAGTATCTGATGCTTGCTGCACCTGACTCACGGCATCGATAATAGCGTAGATGCGATCACCAGCTTGCTGGGCTGTTTCCAAGCGCTTCAATACGACTGCACCCGCTCCTTCGCCCGGTACTTGATCCTTGGCATTCAGGTCATAGCTCAGCGTATGAATATCAGGTTGGGATTCTAAGCCAACATTCGTTAGATCTGCTAAATCTTCGAGCAGGTTGACTGCTCCGATCAGCACCGCATCCGCTTCGCCAGCAGCGAGAATTTGTTCGGCCGCCTTGAGAGCATCGAACAAAGAATTGGCGACTGATTTCAGGCTGACCGCTGATTTTGGCCATTTCTGCTGCAACGCCTGCACTGGCAATTCAGTAGGGCCAATCATGATGATGCCTAAACGTCGGCCAGTAGCAGAGCCGAAATCTTGCAAAGCTCGGTCTGCAACTTGCAGTGTCAGTTGAGAAGGATCAAAGTTGCCGATCTGCTGACGTGTCTGACTTTGCGCCCCCCTAGCCCCCCAAGTTTGGGGGGAACCAGATTGGAAGTCCCCGTCATAAATACTGCGCTCAAAAGCATCTAGTCCATCGCAGGTTCCCCACCAGGAATCCATACCGACAATTGCCAGCTTGGTTGTTCCAATTGTTGTTGTAAGACTGGTCATGATTGATTCCTTAAATACCAACGGACAGAGGCTCAGGTCAGCGAAAATCAGACTGGAACAACTTTAGCGGTTGCCCCTTTGCTGATCAGAGATTCATAGGTAATCTTCGATCTGAGTTCTAAAGCTGAAGGTAAAACGGTGGCCTTGGCCCCAATCATCTGGGTGTAAATTCTACCTTCGCGATCGTGGCTGATCACATCAGCAATGATTGTTGTTTTCTTGCGGGATTTGATTTCTGTTGAGACATAGAACAGCGTATCAAACGGAATCGGGGCGAAATGTTCAAATCTTTCAATTCCGGCTGGTAAACAACCTTGCTGACAAAGATGCTGTAATAACACCCAGGTTGATTGAATCTGGACATCAGCAATGAAGGGATTAACGGTTTGGAGCGGAAACTGCCCTTGTTGTCTGGCGCTCAAACTGGGCAACAGACATTCTGCCGTAAGTCTTTCGGAGCTGGCATTTAAGATTGCCGTGATTCCCTGGAAAGATGGCCCATGAAACAGACTACCAGCCCCGTTTTGATAGAAAGGATGACTCAGTTCAGTGAAAGATTGATCCTGGATTAACTGCAAGCCCTGATGAATCGGAGCAGTCGGGGTTTGTTGTTGCAGCAGCACTCGCGTACTGAAGTGATAGCGAACCTTCCCATCTTGATTTTGACTCCAGATTTTCACCTCGCACTCGATGGAGCCAGGACTGGTTTTATCAATTTCCTGGACATCAAGAATATACTCGTTAGCTAGGTTTTCATCGAAGATAATCCCCTTCAAAACCTTGTAATTCTGGCAGTGGAAGAAACGATAACCCGGATAGAATTGCTCACAAATATTGATCATCCAGGTCAGAGCGCAGGTGGCTGGTAGAACAGCATGGCCAGCAATCACATGATCCTGGAGGAAAGGATTTTTCTCCAAAGTTAAGCGACGACGGATTTGAAACGACTTTAAGCTTGGATCGAGTTTCTCCGGTACGTGAACCAGAGGACTGCCAATCAACACCTGGGGGGTTTCTGCTGCCAATTCATTCACAAGCATCTGAGTGCCAGTTTGGAGCGGGATTAGGTCAATCTGGCGCTCTGCAAAGGCTTTTTTGAGTTCTGGGCTGACCATGCCGCCTTCCCACGGGCCCCAATTAATCGCAACCGCATGACAGTTAGGCGAGTGCTGCTTGAGCAAGTGAGCCGATTTGTTGAGGATTTCGTTGGCGATCGCATAATCCGACTGCCCAACATTGCCGTAAAAGCCGACCACCGAAGAGAACAAAATCAGTTGATGAAGTTGATTAGCACTCACACAGCTCAACAGATTTTCCAGCCCCTTCACCTTGGCGTTATAAACGGTGTCAAAATCTCGCTCAGATTTCTTCTCAATTCGTTTGTCGGCTAAGTTACCAGCGCCATGAATGATCCCGGTGACTGGGCCTAAACGCTCGATCAGTGGCGAAAGTTCGGTTCGGAGAGCAGCCAGATCCGTAACATCGACGCTCAGGTACTCAGCCTCTCCGCCTACCTGGGCGATCGCCGCTAGGGTTTTGGTAATTTCCCGTTGGGAGGCAATGACATTAAACTCTGCCTGTACCATCAACGGAGTAACTTTCTTGCCTTCCAGCGTCAAGCGATCAATAATCTGCTTTTTCAGGTCTGCTTCACTTTCGTATCCCGCCGCCCAAATTGGCTCCGCTTCCGAATGAACAGAACGCCCCAGCAAAATGAACTTACATTTGTGCTGCTTGGCAATTTCTACTACGCACTGGGCGGTGATGCCTTTGCCACCCCCACTGACTAGAAATACCGAGGCTTGATTAATCCGGCTATTGACTGGCACCAGGGCCGCCGGTTCGCAAACCAAGGTTGACCGTCCCTGCAAGCTGTAGCCAACTTCGGTCAGCAAGCAGTTGGGATCGTGCAGTTCATCCCAGATCGCTTTAACCGATTGTTGAGCGCTTAGATCAGGGTGAAGATCGATCGCTCGGCAAAATACAGCCTGCCATTCTTGATTCAGGGTTTTGGTCAGTCCAAATAAACCGGATGGAATCACGCTGAAATTGATCTGCTGCCCTAACCCAAATTCTCCATCCAGACGCGCCACCGTCATAAAACAACTGCGTCCTTGACCAGCAGCTTGATTAAGCGGGTCTTTAAGATGCTTAGCAATCAGAAACACCTGTTTTAGCAAAGCTGCATCACTGTCCTGAAAGCAGATCTGACCAGCTTGATTGGCCTGAGAAACCGGATGGAGATGGATAAAGGCGGAAATTGAGCCGTGGGTGGCAGCGATCGCCGCTAACTGCTGTTGCAGGTGTTCTTCGCTGAAGTCTGCTAGGCTAACTCGGTTCACTGGCTGAGGCAAAGCAGAGGTCGCCACTCCTGGGAAACTGAGGACAACAGTTTGCCAGCCCCATTCAGTCAGAGCCTGAGCCAATTTTTGAGTGGTTGGGGAACCATCATCGCTCAGCAAGCAAATGTGACCCGCTGGCAGAGTAAAATCCAAGTAATCTGGTTCCGGCAGAGCTTTCAGCTTGACTGGGCTGCGGAGAATTTTGCTATCAAGCTCTGGATTGCTCTCTGCTGGCTGCGGGCTTGGATTTGGATCAGTCGTCGAATCAGCCTCAGGCGCTTTGATCCAAGCCAGCAGTTGCGAGAGCGTAGATAGCTCTGTCAGTTGTTCGGAAGTCGGCTGGGTTAAGTCGGGACAGCGCTCTAGCAGGTCATCAATGATTTCCACCAGTTTGACGGCATCAATTCCTAAGTCTGCATCGATCGCCATATCCATACCCAGCATTTCAGGTGGATAGCCAGTTTGTTCACTGACCACAGCCAGTAGGGTTTGAAGAATGTCATCAATATCTTCGATGTCATTAATATCTTCAGCAGCTTCGACAGCTTCGGCTAAGTCTTCAGCCCTGTTCTGAGCAGACACTAGTTCTGGCGCTTTGGGTTCAGCAACTTCGGCGATCGGATTCGCGGCTGCTGGCGCAGCGCTGGAAGCAGAATCCGCAACTTGGGACGGCGCTGGGGGCTGTGCGAGTAGAGTATGAATATACTCAGCAATTTGTTCAAGCGATCGCAGTTCTGCCAGTTCGTCCGGGTTGGGCTGGGGCAGACCCGGATAGAGATCCATGAGTGTACCCAGAATCTCAACCCGCTTAATTGAGTCGATCCCCAAATCAGCTTCCATATCCATCTGTAGCTCCAGCATGTCGGCGGGATAGCCCGTCTTATCGCTGACAATACCGAGCAAGGTTTGCGTGAGCTGTTCAATATCAACAGTGGCTAGTGCTACCGCAGCGACTTCTTCAGTTTTCTCTATAGGAGAAATTTCCTCGACAGGAGCGCTTTCTAGCTTGACTGGAACTGAGACTTCAGGTGGCTGAGTTTTCGGGCTAGCGATCGCCACCAGATGTTCCTGAACAGATTTATAGTCCTCGACCACAGTGTGACCGTTAGCATGACCATTGCCGTTGCCGTGACCATTGCCGTTACTAGATCCGTTCCTAGTCTTCAGCTCGGCTTCCAGTTGACTGTGACTGATCGGTGGCAGTGCTTCAAATTCGTAATCAGTCGGCTGATCAATAGAGTGACCATTCAGAGCAGCGAAATCGCCCTGCAAGAGCAGCCCATACTGTTCCTTCACCAATTGGAAAAACTGGTTGTTATATTCCATCTCATGGTTAAGAAACTGTTCATGGATCTGGAGAGTTTCGGCTTGATGATGATGAAACTGCATCATGCTCCGCTCTGAACTTTGCAGAATTTCTCGCTTGATTTCCGCCTCTGGCTGAGCAAACTGACTGCTGCCAAACAGCGACTGCTGCTGTTGCATCAGTTGAAAGAAGATTTTGGCGTATTCCGTTTGGCTCTGGAGAGCCTGGGTATGAGCTTGCAGCACATCAGATTGATGATGATTAAACTGAGTCAGCGTTTGCTCAATACTGCCCAAAACAGGATGCGGATCGACGGCATTGGCGAGCTTTTGGAACGTGTCTTGACGGGCGACTGGCTGCAAATCTTTGGTATTGCCAGGGGCAGCATTAGATAACGTCGGTTCAGGAACTGTCTCGATTGGCTCAGCCTGAGTCGTTTTGCTATCTGCTAATTGAACACGATGCCCGTTTTGTAACGCCTGCTCGAAATTCATTTTTGTTTTTTCCGCTAGGTTGACACTGCTCAGCCGCACATTGAGTGCACTATTTTTGGGTGCCTGGGTCATTTTCTGCCCAAGCTGGAAGGGATCACAGGCTTGCAATGGCAAACCAGCCACTCTTAACTGCACTACCGCTTCTCGCAACTGGCGATCGCTGTCCTTTTGGCGACTGCCATTCAGCGCAACCGCTAAATGCGGGCGATCGCCAAGAATTTCTTTAACCAGATTGGTCAGAATACTTCTTGGCCCAAATTCAACGAAGAAATAGCCGCCGTCCGCATAGATATTTTCAATTTCATCTTTGAATAGGACGGAATTGAGCAATTGCTCCTTGAGGATTTTCTGAATCGCTTGCGGTTCGCTTGGATAGCGTTTGCCAGTCACGTTGCTGTACACGGGCACAGCGGTTTGCCTAAAAGTGACGGATTCCACCGCTTGGGCGAAGGGCTGTTGAGCATGGGCCACCAGCGGGGTATGGAAGGCGGCCGAGACAGGCAGTAAAACCGTTGAGAATCCTCGCTCGGTTAGAACCTGTTCTACCTTGGCAATTTCTGGCTTTGCTCCAGCTAATACTACCTGCCGAGGAGAGTTCCAATTAGCGACAGAGATTCTCTGGAATTCTTTGATCACAGACTCGATTTGAGTCACATCCCCTTCGACAGCCAGCATTGCTCCCGCATCAAACTTGGCATCCTTGGGCGTGGCCATCGCCTGACCCCTGGCTTTGACCAAGAAGAAGTAATCTTCGTCCGACAAAGCCTGATTCGCCCAGAGGGCGGTCAGTTCGCCGAAGCTGTGCCCAGCTATAAAGTCGGGCTTAAAGCCACCCTGCTGCAAAATCTTATAGAGTCCAGCGCTGATAGCGCCGATCGCGGGCTGAGCATATTCCGTTTGCTGCAACCGTGCCACCTGAGCCTGCCGAGCCTCTGGATCAAACACGGGTGGCGGAAAAACAGTTTCTGACAGCGACTGTAAACCATCGTTGAGCAACAGCCGATCCAAGTCGGTGAAGGTTTGGCGCAAGGTCGGAAAATTGATCACCATTTCCCGCCCCATTTCCAGGTACTGGGAACCTTGCCCAGAAAACAACGCGACCACCTTGCCCTCAGTCACCATCCCCGCTTTGCGGTAGTAAATTCCCTGTGGGTGCTCCCAAGACTCAGCCGCTCCCATTTTTCGGAGCCAAGTCAGGCTGGTTTTCAACAAACTGCGGGCTTGGCTCAACGAACTGGCGACAAAGCCAATTCGAGCGTCTGAAGTTGGAATGGCGATCGCTTGGCTCGCTTCAATCAAGGCCTGATACTCCTGCTCTCCGGTTTCAGATTCCAACTGCAAGCCGAGTTGCTCACAGCGGGCAGTTAGTTCTTCTACCGTCGGCGCATTCACCAGCACAGACTGATCGGGTTGATGAAGCCGATAGGGGCGATCGTGCTCACCTTCATACTCTTCCAAGACAACATGGTAATTCGTCCCGCCGAAGCCAAAGGAACTCACCCCAGCTCGCCTTGGTTCTGCTAGATCAGAATGAATCCAGGGGCGAGTTTCTGTATTTAAATAAAAGGGTGAACTCTCTAACTGCAATTTAGGATGCGGTTGAGTCACATTAATCGTCGGTGGCAGCACCTTATGGTGGAGCGCCAGCGCAGCTTTGATCAGGCTAGCTGCCCCAGCCGCAGCTTTCGTATGCCCAATTTGAGACTTCACGCTACCGAGGGCAATCTGCTGATTTTTGGTTTCATACTCGCCAAAAAACGCTTTCAGGGCAGTCACCTCGGTTGGATCACCCGCCATCGTGCCGGTACCGTGGGCTTCGATCAGCCCGACAGTGGTTGGCGAAACGCCTGCATCTTCATAGGCACGGCGCAGGGCATTAACTTGCCCCTCTGGGCGCGGCGCATAGATACTCTTATAGCGACCATCGCTAGAAGCACCAATGCCCCTAACCACAGCGTAAATGCGATCGCCGTCTCGCTCAGCATCCGCAAGTCGCTTCAAAACCAGCATCCCGACCCCTTCACCCAGCATCATGCCGTCAGAGTCAGCATCAAACGGACGCACCTTATCACCTTTAGAAACCGCCGGAGTTTTGCTAAAGCACATGTAAGCAACAATTGAGTTGTCAGTGTCAACGCCACCCGTCAGCATCATGTCACTGCGTCCTTCAACCAACTCGCTGATCGACATTTTCAGTGCCCCCAACGAACTGGCACAGGCAGCATCGACAACGCAGTTCATGCCGCCAAAATCAAGCCGATTTGCAATCCGGCCGGCAACCACGTTTGCTAACATACCGGGGAAAGCATTCTCCTCCCACTGCACGTAGGCGCTCTTAATTTTCTCGACAATAATTTGGGTATCTTGATCAGACAAGCCACTGCTTTTAAGCGCTTTTTCCCAAATTGGATACTCTAACCGGCTGGCCAGGGGCATACTTAATTGCCTGGCCAAGGCGACACCCAGCACCACTCCAGTCCGCTCATGACTATACTGCCGAGACTCTCCGTAACCGGCATCTTCCATTGCTGTCTTAGCAACGGCTAGGGCTAGCAACTGGGAAATATCTGTGACTTCCAAAATGTTAGGCGGTAGACCAAATTCCATTGGATTGAAATCAATCTCAGGAATAAAACCACCGCGATTGCAATAGGTTTTATCGGGCGCTTTAGGGTCGGGATCGTAGTATGTGTTGACATCCCACCGGGAAGCTGGAACATCGGTAATACAGTCTAATTTGCGGATAATGGTTTCCCAGTATTCCTGTAAATTTAACGATTGCGGAAAAATAGAAGCCATTCCGACAATAGCGATAGGGGTTTGTTGTAATTGATCGTTAATCCGATTAATTCCTACCGTTTTTTTAGACATCGTTTTCTTCCTTTTTTTCAGCCCGTCAAGAGCTTTTTCTAAATTGGCTAACTCGTTTTGCAATTGTGCTAAGGCTGCACTAATTCCTGTGGCATACATAATAGGGATATGGCATACATAGGGATGGTGTAGTGACTTGTAATTGTGTGTGGATACACAAATGTGCCGAAACTAGCGGTTACTGTTGGACGTAACTTGTATGCGCCTCATTCATCCTTTTGAGAGCTTATGATTCCAATTGCGTTGAAGTTCCAGCTTCTGACGATACGTATATATCCCTTTTCTAGAAAATATTATCGAAGTCAGATCCCATTGAAGAAGCTAATGGAACTTTCTTGAACTTGATTAAAATCAATTTGTTTAGTAGCAACTAACGTAGTGATCAACTGCACTAGTAGGCTAATAAACTACGCAATAACTTGTAAGCTAAAGGACTGAAGGGACTTGAAAAACTTAAATCAGGCGAAATTAGACTACTTGTAGCCATTGATTTCGAGAGATATCACTTGAGTCAATACCCAAAACCTTCAAGTTTCGATTAAAGCCAAAGCGAGCGATCGCTTTGACCAGGTTTTGGCTTCTTAGGGGGTCGGAAATTCTGCACTCTAGGACGGCAAAATAGCTAGTGTTGATAACCATTGCATTAACCTTGCCTTAGGGCGTAAATAACTATACAAGAGCAGTCATAGCAGCTATTCGTAAACATTACGACTTAAACCTCAATGCTCACCGACTTGGATGGGAGTAAATGATTAAAGGTCGGTAAAAATGGGCTTGATGTCTTCAAACATAATCAAAGAACATTGCTAATCTCTAGAAGCAATATTTTTGACTCGGTTTCACATTGATAACACACCTATTTTTGTGAATTACAGTCATTGTAACAAAGCTTCATAAACTAAACGGTTATTTGATATACATATCGTGATAAATACTAAAGCTCTACCTTTGGACGATGACACAAAGATCAGCGATCGCTCTGTTTGATGCCCCGGAATTTTGCAAGTTAGGCATTAACAGCCGTGAGCGGACAGGGATAGCTTCGGCGATGATTCCGCTTCAACCAGGGGTAAATATCCAAGGTCAACCGGAAATCATTGCTTCAGTTAAGAGCTAAGATACACAGCAATCGAGAAGAAATCGGGAAGATCAATTAAAAAATAATCCCTCTTCCACTTCAGGTTATTTTTTGAGGCTGTTTATCAGTGAAGACCTGCCACCGCGCGATCGCCCGGCTAACCCGTACAGGGTCTTGATCGCCGACAAAACAGATCCGATTCATTCGCTCACAGACCATCAGAACTTCGCCCTCTCCAATAACCGGTGCTAGGACAAAATTGCCTGAATTTGTATAGGTGGCAACTAAAAATTCAATCACTCCAGCCATCCCGTCAATCGAGGCTGGTGGCTGAGGCGTCGGGATGGTTTGACGAGAGCAGATCGCGACGTATAAGCCGCCGATCAAAAGTTCAAATCGCACTGGCATCCGGTGGACTTTACAGAATTGATCAATCGAGCCGGCTGGGCGCACTACAGCCACCACTCTAGCCTCGTCAATCAAATAATCATGCTGCCAAGGCAAGCTGGAAGCAGCAATTGCTAGCGCAGCATGGGAAGGCAAAGCGCTTTTAAAGCTGTTGCTGGTGGTATCGCCACAGTAGACCAGATGGCGGTAAAGCAGCCATTGATCATTGGCTTTAATTTTTACGGCAGCGTTGAATGCTTCTTTGACTAATGTTTCTTCGGCTAAGCTCGGCATCTTAGGTTCAGAACTTTTCACCGTCAGCTTTTGATTTCGATCTAGCATCAAATCCTGCAAAGCAGCCAACTGCAACTCTCGCTGTTTGACTCTTGCTGCTTGGGCAATCTGTGCCTGCTGGGCCGCTTCGTTTAGCCGTTGAGCTGCCTGAGCTTGCTGGAGGGCAATTTCTGCCTCTTCCGCTCTTTCACGCTCCGCTTGTCCGGCTTGTGCCAGTTTGAGCAACTTGGTCGGACTTTCGGCGATCGGCGTTCCTTTGATCAGATTCTTTACCTCTGGCACAATGCTTCTGGCGATTTGCTTGCCCTGTTGAAAGGTTCGCTTGGTGTAGCCTGCTTCCCGCGCTAATTCCACCGTGGTTTTGAGAGGTCGTGCATCAATTGCATGACCTACTTTTTTTTGGGTGTGCTGATTGTCTCCTCGCCTGGCCCGCAAACCCATTTGCTCAAGAATCCGATCGCGCTCCAACCAGAGTTCAGCCCGCTCTAAAGCCTCAAGCTCACTGCGGATCAGATTTTCATCAATTTCTGCTAGCCGAGCCTGGTTAACATCTTCGCAGGTGATAATATTGCAGTGGATCTGCTCTACCCCTAGTAGCTTGCAAGCCGTCAGCCGATGCAGGCCAGCGATTAAATTCAAATCTTGGTCTAGGGTAATCGGATTTAGGAGTCCATTAGCTCTGATCGACTCAATTAACTCGCTGACTTTGTGTTCCTTGACTGGGCGTCTGTTTAGCCCAACCTTAATCTCGGCAATTTTGATCCGTTCAATTCCAACAGGGAGCATACACATCCTCGTAAATGTATAACACTATACAAATCCTAGCCTAGATTCCGAACTCGTCAAACCCCGCTGGTACTTACGGTAAATCATCCTTAAGACAGAGAATTTACTACCAGATTTCACTCTATGGATACATGCATAATTTTATGATATGCAAAACAGTGCTCGTAGGCGCTCTAGGCAAGGTTTACACGTTGTTGCCTGATCAAAGACCATTCAACTCTGGCAAAAGTTCCTTTGCAGATGGGTTAAGTCTCCCCGCTGATTGTCCTTGATTTAGAGTCGATTGTCCTTGATTTAATAGTGCCCACTTAAACATCATTAATATCATTGCTCCCCATTTTGGCTTCGGTTACTAGCTGAGCGAACTAGTAATTTTTGCTCAAAAGGTGTACAGATTCAAAAAGAATTGGCTATAATTCTGCCAAGACCTCAGCACTGCCCTCTTCGAAAGTATAGGCAAGTAATAGGCTCAGTGTGCTGCCGCCCAGTTTTCTCTCTAGTCCTGAGTAAGCCGACTCAGACAGTTTTGCTCGATCGCGTTTGGCTCGGTGGCTAAAAGGTGAGAGTGTCAAGATATCAATACTGGATCGTTAACTGCTTGAATTGCTGCTTCGGTTCAAGAAAGGTTCTACCTCCTTCATTTGTAATTTGTATCCCTCAAACTAAACTAATATTTGGAAGTAACAATCATGCTTTTAAAGAATAAATCGGGGTTAGCCAAGCCAGTCGCACAACGTCCCTTCCTAATTGCGATCGCAACGGCTTTCTTGGCTGGAGGAATTTCTTTTTACGGGATTTTAAAGCTTTCTCAAGAATTTCCTGAGCGGCCTGCCACGGCTTCCGCTAACCGCCCCCCAGTCATAACTGCTGTGACTGGGTTAGGGCGTTTAGAACCTCAGGGAGAAGTGATTAATCTCTCTGCTCCAACTTCGGTTGAAGGGGTGCGAGTGAGGCAATTGTTAGTGCAGGAAGGCAATCAGGTTAAAGTTGGACAGGTGGTCGCGATTTTAGATAATTATGAACCGCGTTTAGCTGCCTTATACCAAGCCAGAAACCAAGTCCAAGTTGCCCAAGCTCGCTTATCTAAAGTTAGGGCGGGAGCGCAAACTGGCACAATCGCTGCTCAATCAGCAACGATCGCCCGCTTGCAAGCCGAGTTAAGAGGAGAACTGCCCGTTCAGCAAGCAACGATTGATCGCTTAGAGGCAGAATTAGCAAATGCAGAATCAGACTATCAACGTCATCAAACGCTGTACGACGAGGGAGTCATTTCAGCTTCGCTGATGGACACCAAACGTTTACCCGTAATTACGCTCCAAAAACAGATCAATGAAGCCAGAGCGGGCCTTGACCGGACAGTACAGAGCTATCAAGAGCAAATTAGCCAAGCCAGAGGAACGCTGAATGCAACGGCTGAAGTTCGGCCAGTGGATGTTAAGGTGGCGCAAGCAGAAGTAGAAAGCGCGATCGCTGCCGTTAAACAAGCTGAAGCAGACCTGACCCTGAGCTACGTGCGATCGCCAATTAACGGAGAAGTGCTCAAAGTTCACACGAGAGCTGGCGAGATTGTGACGACAGCCGGAATTGTTGAGCTGGGTCAGATTGATCAGATGTATGCAGTGACCGAAATCTACGAAACCGATATTGCCAAAGTCCGTTTGGGGCAAAAAGCTGTTTTGACCGGTGCTGCCTTCCCAGGAGAGCTAGAAGGAGTAGTGGCCGAAATTGGCCGGAAAGTCAGCACTCAAAATGTCTTGAGTACCAACCCGCTGGCAGACACCGATCAAAAAGTGATTGAAGTCAAAGTGCGGATTGCTAGACCCGAAGATAATCGACGCGTCAATAGCTTGACGAACCTCCAGGTGCAGGTGCGCATCTTGACATAGCCGTGGCGGAGGTTGTCTCCGACTGTGCAATTTCTAGTTCACCCTCATTAATCGTGATCCCAATGCTTTTGAGTATTCCCCTCGGTTGGTATCAACTCTCTCGGCAAAAAGTCCGCTTCCTGGTCGTGCTGGCAGGCATTACCTTTATTGTTGTGCTGATGTTTATGCAATTAGGGTTCCAAGATGCGCTCTATTCCAGCGCAACCCAAGTTCATCGCAACTTGAAAGGAGATTTATTTTTAATTAGCTCCCAATATAAAGCGTTGACCTCGCAACAAAGTTTTCCGCGCGCTCGCCTCTACCAAGCCTTGGCCTTAGATGGCACCGAGTCGGTAAGTCCTTTATACGTGCAATTTGCTAAGTTTAAAAATCCTCAATCCGGTCAGAAATATCCGATTTATGTTTTAGGCGTTGATCCGGCACAGCCTGTGGTTAATCTAGCTGATGTGCAAGACAATCTTGATATCATCAAACAGCCAAATCGGGTGCTGTTTGATCGAGGATCTAGAGATGAATTTGGGCCGATCGCGGCGGATTTTTCAGCCGGAAAGCCCGTCGATATCGAAATATTTCCGTACAACGATCAAGTTGGTTATCGAGTCGCGATCGGGGGGTTATTTAAGCTCGGCCCTTCCTTTGGCGTTGATGGTAATTTAGTCGTCAATTACTCGACCATTTTACATATCTTTAAAGAGCGCGAGGCAGATCGAATTGATATCGGAGCAATTACGCTTAAGCCTGACACTGACCCACAAACATTTAAGGCAAATCTAGCATCCTTTTTACCTAAGGATATTGCGATTTTCACCCGCCAGGAATTTATTGATTTTGAAAAAGGCTATTGGTACATTAGAACGCCAATTGGATTTATTTTTAGCCTGATGGTAACCATGGGTTTTATTATTGGTGTGGTCGTTGTTTATCAAATTCTCTATACCAATATTTCAAGTCACTTGGTTGCCTATGCCACCCTGAAGGCCATTGGTTTTAATAATGTTTACTTACTTAATTTGGTGTTTCAGCAGGCGGGTGTCTTAGCAGTTTTGGGCTATATTCCAGGATTCGTCATTTCTTTGGGCTTGTATGACGTAGCCAGCAATGCAACTCGTTTACCGGTTGTGATGGATTTTGACAAAATAGCATTGGTATTTCTTTCAACGTTGTTAATGTGCTTTATCTCTGCATTTTTCTCGATTCTTAAACTGCGCTCTGTTGACCCAGCCGAGGTTATTTTCTAGCTCTTATTTGTGATATAGCAATCCTAAATTAGTTATGAAAAGTGCATCTGTTCAGAGCGCGCCTTTCACAATTATCTTGCTCGCAAATTACATCGGATGACTATAATTATGTTTAATATGCTTAATTCAAAACAAGTTGTAGTGTCAGTTCAGTACCTTAACCATTTTTTTGGTCAAGATGCATTACAACGGCAAGTTCTATTTGATATTAATCTAGAAGTCTGTGCGGGAGAAGTGGTGATTATGACTGGGCCGTCTGGGTCTGGCAAAACCACTTTACTCTCTTTAATTGGGGGTTTGCGCTCTGTGCAAGCGGGCAGTCTTGAGGTAGTCGGTCAGGAGCTGTATGGAGCCAGTCATGATGTAGTCACCCAAAATCGTCGTCGGATTGGCTACATTTTCCAGGGACACAATCTGCTGGAATGCTTGACGGCTCGCCAGAATGTGCAAATGCCGCTTGAAATGCATCCAGATATTCCTGATGCAGACGCCCAAAGTAAAGCCGAAGCAATGCTGGAGTTAGTCCATTTAGAACATTTGTTCGGTTCTTACCCGAATCAACTCTCAGGCGGCGAAAAGCAAAGAGTGGCGATCGCCAGAGCATTGATCAGCCATCCTCAATTAGTGCTGGCGGACGAGCCGACGGCTGCTTTAGATAGCAAAACCGGGCGGGACATTGTGGAACTCTTGCAGCAGCTTTCTCGAAAACAAGGATGTGCAATTTTAATGGTGACGCACGACAATCGAATTTTGGATGTCGCCGATCGCAGAATTTATATGGAAGATGGAAAATTGCTTCAGGAAGTTGTGAATCGCTAATCGTTCCAAACTGAAGTTAAAAAAATAGTATTTCAGCTTTGTATCTGACTCCACTGCCAGCATTGGACTGAGATTGGCTGTTTGGTTACTGGCAAGTTGGACGGTACAGTTTGCACCAAGGATGCAACGTAGTCTGGGCCCGGATTGAGCGTGTACAGAAGGCAGCGATCGCTGATCGGCTGATCAATCCGCCACGCATTCTCGGCTGGGATCTGGAGCAGCTTGACTTCAAACTGCGATAAGCCAGCAAAAACACTCCCACCCTCCGCTTTAATGTAGGCCTCCTTGGCAGTCCAAATTTGAAAAAACGCTGTGGGTTGCTCCGCCAAGGGTAGTGAAAGCAGGCTTGCCACTTCTTGGGCGCTAAAAAAGCGCTGAGCGATCGCCAAATAGTTAAAGTCTGGTCGGATTTGCTCTAGGTCAATTCCCAACGGATGTTCAAGCGTAAAAGCATAGAGGGCTAGATCCCCGGAGTGGGTAAGATTAAATTCCAATCGTAAGTCATTAAAAGAACGTTGCAGCATTGGCTTGCCGTGTGCGCCATAGGTAAACGCCAGAGCTTGAGGAGGGCAGTTAAGATATCGGCTAAGCAGCAACCGTAAAATTCCCCGCGCTGCTATAAACCACTGCTGCGCTTTGGGTTGGCGAAACTTTTCTGCCCGCTGTTGCTCATCTTGAGAAAGCAAGCACCAAAACTCCGCTGTTTGCTCTGGCAGTAGGCTAGCCCGCCAGAGATGTACCTCCGCCAGTTTTAGCGAAATATTGGCAGGCGGAATCTGCCAACTGGAAGAATCAATCCTATCCTTAAAAGTCACTAAGCTTGCTCAAATCTATCCTTGTTCACGGACGCAAATTTTGGTCGTGCTAGTTAGTAACAGGCTAGCTTCTCGCAGTCAGAATCTCACGGCAAGGAGCATCACCAACGAAACATCTAATTTAAACCGCGATCGCCCAAGCAAGCTAAGGCGATGGGTTAACCGAGGCAGGAGTGGAACTGAAGATTAACATTTGTTCGCCTGGCCGGCCCTCGCGCAGAGCAACCACAACTGGACTCTTTTGGGGATCGGCATTCGCTGCTAAAGAGCGGAAAATGTATAGCCAGCCGGAGTCAGCAATTAATAATCGCCAAACAAGTGGCTTGGCAGTATCTCCCGTTTCATTAATTTCTTTGCCCTGAAATTGCTGCTCAAACAGCCCCAGGTCGCCAATCACCCGAAAATTTTGCAGGGAGGGATCAGTAAATAGGTCAGTTGGATTGCGCCCAAAAGCTGGAGTGCTTTGGTTACTGATAATCGTCACAACCGGTAGAGCAGAAGTGTCAATCCGGGCATCTCGACGGGCATCGGCTAAGCCCTGAACCTGGGCAATCCAAAACAGCCCCGCCAGCACCCAAGCCACAATAATCGAATCTCTCAGCAGCAAGCCTGGCACAACTGCTAGCAGCGATCGCAACCGCTGCAAAATCCACAGTCGGTTCAGTCGATCTAGCCAGGCTTGTGATTCTCGTGGAGACGGCACCAAACGCTGCTGCGGGCTAGCTGTGATTACACTGGCAGGCTGGACAATCCACAGCGAGAGCCAAATTAAGCCGATGGTGACTGCGACTGCAACTAGAGTTTGCAAGCGGGCTTGAATGCTGCCTAAAAACACCTGAATTGGCACCAGTAAGAAAGACTGAGGCGGAAAATTGAGGGTGGCTAACTCCAAATAATAAAAACTGAAATACGTCCAGCGGTAAATCCAGCCGGTAAAGTAGAGGGCAATCCCTAACAGCCCCAGCAGCCCAGCAAAGGCGCTCAAGATTGCTGTTTGGGGCTTAGATGGTGAAGTTTCAGGCACAGGGTCTTTTGCGAACAGAAAGGACATTCTATATTTAGGAAGTGTAAGCTAGGACGCAAATTGACAAGATAGATGCAAAACTTTTTTAAGGTGTGCCTAATTTCCCTGATGACTGGATGGATTGGATCAATTAATTTAATCAGCATTTCTTTTCAGCCAGAGCAACCTGCTGTCGCCCAAACCCCTGCTAGGGCGATCGCTGTTGTTTTTCCCCCCGTCGCTCAAGTTTTCCTAAAAGCTGGGGCATCAAAATCGGGTCGTTTGACCGCGATCGACCTGGCTAAGCAGGAAATCACTCTCTCTAGGGGCAGCCAGTCTACGACAATTCCGATCGCTCAAATTGCCAGAGTCCGGTTTTTAGATGAAGACCTCAGTCCCAATGCCACCCCAACCATTCGCGGCGGTGAACCTCGGACGTGGCAGGGGATTCCGCTCAATAACCTCAAGCTCAAAGATACGAGCCGGGGACGGGCAGAAGTCACCTTACCCCCCGGCGTTGACCCCAAACCCAAGCCTGGCATTTATGTGATTGAAGGGCTGGAGTTTGCCGGGGCAGGGAAAGTAACGATTAGAGTTTCTGTAGAATAAGCCTAAAAAACCGAAGAAATTCTAATCTTGCCATTGGCAGTAGGTGAGTATTTCCTAGATTGGAAATACTCACAAGATGAATGCTTGCGTCTAGCCGAACATTCCAGTGATATAGTACGGGCTAACGCTTGTTTGGGACTTGCCTATGTTACACGAACAAAACAGCGTCTGGAAAAGCATCTTGTCAAGCCTATTCTTCTTCGCGAGCTTCGTTATCAAAGAGAATTTCGTTGGCGAGTAGAGGATGCAATAAAAGATATTAATCATTATCTGAAATGGCATTTAGCACGCAATCTCTAAGGAGAGACACGATGAACAAGAATAGATTGGAATATTTGAGCGGCAATCGCCAATTTTAAGAGACGTTCGCACTAGCCTACGGCAAAGCCAGTCGCTCGATTTAACATAAAAGGGTACAGTTGAAACGAGGTCAAGCCGATGGCAGTTCGACAACCCCGCTACAGTAAAGAAGAGTTTGCTCGACGTGGCGATGAGATTTATGATTCTCAGGTGCGCCAGCAGGTCGAAGAAGGCAATCATGGGAAGATTGTGGCGATCGACATTGAAACCGGAGCCTTTGAAGTGGCAGACGATATCGTGACCGCATCCGAGCATCTTCTTGCCAAGTACCCCGATGCTCAAACTTGGTTTATTCGGATTGGACACAGAGCAGTCTACCATTTTGGGGCGCGGAGTTTGAGAGAAACTCTATGATGCAGGGGAGGGTAAATCAGAATTGTGAGGCAATGCTTTCGATTGCCGTTAGAAATGTTGACATCATGAAAAGTGTTGATGCAGTTATCGATACAGGATTCTCAGGGTTTTTAACCTTGCCATCCGGGATCATTGCGGAATTAGATCTAACTTGGAAGGGTCGTGATATAGCAACATTGGGCGATGGAGCTTCCTGTATCTTTGAGGTTTATATTGCCAGTGTCATTTGGGATGGTGAGTATCGCATGATCGACATCAACGAATCAGAAACAGTTCCTTTGCTTGGGATGCGATTGCTACGAGGCTACGATCTGAAGATTCGGACGATCGAGGGTGGTCTAGTGACGATCGAGGCATTTGAGTAGAGAAAGGTAGTCAGTGAGCCGCGGTCTAACAACCGTGTTGGAGCAGATTTACTCAGGTTTTTGATGCATTGCGAAGTTTTTGGAAACCACTGAACACGACCGTTAGATCTCCACATAAAGAATGACACCAGGTATTCAAATTATTCGGTACCCCTATGAAGAACCTGAGCAAATTCACCTAGAGCTGAAAATTGCTAATGATTATGTGAGTGGTATCTGTGATTTTTACGCAAATGGCAACTGTTGTCTAGAATGGGCTGAAATGCTAGAGAAATTTCCTCAGTATTCTCAAGATATGTGTCTATGGGAAATTGGCTCTGAAAGAAGTGAGGATACGTGGGCGTATTATTTTCGCTTTCGGGCTTTTACTACTGACTCTCTAGGACACTGCGCTTTACAATTTCGATTCAACAATAATGCTAATTTACCTCAGCGAAAAATATTTGAATTCTGCATAGAAGCTGAAGCAGCAGCCATAAATCGGCTAGGTTCATTGCTTAGAAGATTTGGTCAGCTAGAACACCATTATCTTAATTGGACATTACATGAAGGATTTCTGAGTGAAAATATACCTGATACCTAAACGTTTTTAGGACTGAGTATTACCCTTCATCCAGCAAATAAAATAAATTGCACTTGCGGTAAAATAGCTTCAGTTTGGCAATGATTTTAGCCTTAATCGGCAAGTTATTGACTGTACAGCCTCTGTCAACCTACTATCAAAACCTTGTCGCGATCAAGGTAAAGTGAAAGGCTAATCAATGCCGTTGTGCTTAGTTCTCCTGTGAAGCTCTACTCTCTGTCTTTGATCCTGCTAGTTTGCGCTCAGGGTATGCTTGCCCCCGATCTGAGCCTTGCTCAAGCCAACGCCTCTGAGCTTATAGACCGCAAACTCCCTGTCCTAGCCGATCAACACTTCCTAGACGGACTCAAACAGTTCAACGCAGGGCAGCCACAGGCAGCGATGCAGTCTTGGCAACAGGCCTTGAAGATTTACCAAGCGATTGGCGATCGCCCAAGTGAGGGCAAGACGCTGCACGAGTTGGGTTACGCTTACTATTCGCTGAGTGACTACGAGCAAGCCATCCCGGCCTACCAACAAAGCTTAGCCATTGCCAAAGAATTAGGCGATCGCCAACAGCAGTCCAAACTGCTGGAACGACTGGGTGATGCTTATTACTACCAGCAAAACGATTCGCAAGCGATCGGGCATTATCGGGCCAGTCTGGCGCTGCTCAAGCAGGGGGAACTGCAACGAGGGTGGTTCGCTGTTTATCGTCTGGGTGAGATTTACTTGAAGCAGAAAGGTTATGACAAAGCGGCCAAGTATTACGAACAAAGTCTAGCGATCGCCCAGGAAAAGGGCGATCGTGACTTGCAAAATCTTGCTCTGCAAGGGTTAGGGCTAGCTGCTTTTCAGCGTGAAGATTACAGCCAGGCAATTCGGTATCTTGAACAAAGCTGGCAGATTTCCCAAGCATTAAACCAAACCCAGGCCGCGGAAGGCACGCTCTATTTGCTGGGATTCTCTTACTATTGGCTGAATGACTACGCCAAGGCAATCTCATACTACGAGCAGAGTTTAGCCACAGCGCGCCAAGCCAGTAATCAGGCCTCAGAGCAACTGGCGCTGGGAGGGCTGGGCACAGTTTATTTCTTACTGGGCGACTACGCCAGGGCACTGGAGTTTCATCAACAGAGCTTAGACTTAGCAGTTAAAGCAGCCGATCAAAAGAATCAAGCTGTTGCCTTGGTGAGTTTGGCAACGGATTACTATTTTCTCAACGATCCAGACCAGGCGATCGCGCTTTACCAACAGGCTTTGGCAGTGGCCAGATCCCACCACCTTGCCAACATTGAAGGCAATGCGCTTTCAGGCCTGGGGCAACTCTACTTTGAACAGGCAGATTACCCCAAAGCAATTGAGTTCTACCAGCAAGGCTTGGCTATTTTTCGCCAAATTGGCAATCGCTATAACGAAAGCAATCTGTTGAGAAATCTGGGTGGAGTCTACTTCCAGCAAGCAAACTATAGACAGGCAATGGCATTGCAACGCCAGAGCTTAGCGCTATCCCAAGCGTCAGCAGATCCCTACGGTCAGGCCCAAGCTTTGACAAATCTGGGAGCAACCCTATTCAAGCTCGGCAAGCTAAAACAGTCTGAAGCCAGTTTTAGAGCTGCGATCGATCGATTTGAATCGATTCGGCAAAAATTGGGTGACAAGGATGAGTTCAAGATTTCGATTTCTGAGACGCATACCTCGCCCTACATTGGACTCCAAAAGGTTTTAGTTGACCAAAACAAGCCGATTGAAGCGCTAGAAATTGCTGAACGAGGACGCGCTAGGTCGTTTGTGGAGCTGTTAAATCGGCGGCTGCAAGCCCCTGCCCAACCTGCCCCGCCCAGCTTGACTCAAATCCGCCAAATTGCTCAAAAGCAACAGGCAACCTTAGTTGAATACGGGGTATTTGATACGGTGCTTTACATTTGGGTTGTCCAGCCCACAGGTCAAATTAGCTTTCGCCAAGTCGATTTACAACCGCTGCAACAGCAGGAGAGTGGCTCTTTAAGCAAGCTCATTCAGGAGGCCCGCAGCAGCATCATTGCTGGCTATGATGCCCGCCCCGAACTCCAGCAACTCTCCCAATTGCTGATTCAACCGATCGCTGATCTTTTACCAATAAACCCCGAACAGCCGGTGGTGCTGATTCCCCAGGCTGACCTGTTTTTGCTGCCTTTTCCGGCTTTGATTGATGCTAGTGGCACTGCCTTAGTCGAACAGCATACGATTTTGACCGCTCCTTCAATTCAAGCCCTGGGACTGACCCAAGCTCTTGGCGATCGCCTAGCCAGCCAGACTACAAACACGCTCATTGTTGGCAACCCGACCATCGCTCCAGCCGTGATGCAGCAGTATCGGATTTCTCCCCTTCCCTTCGCCGCCCAAGAAGCCAACGATATTGCCCAACTGATCGGGGGGCAACCGCTGATTGGTGATCAAGCCACTAAAGCGGCGATCGTTCAGCAAATGTCGCAGGCTCGCAAAATTCATCTGGCTACCCACGGGATTTTGGACGATCAGCAGGGGTTAGCCAGTGCAGTGGTGCTAGCCCCGGCAGGTGCCAGTAATGGCTTACTAACGGCGAGTGAGATTCTTGACTTAGACCTGAAGGCAGAGCTGGTTGTCTTGAGTGCCTGTAACACCGGCCGAGGCAGAATTACGGGTGATGGTGTAATTGGCCTATCTCGCGCTTTAATCGCGGCTGGCGTACCGAGTGTGGTTGTCTCGCTGTGGTCGGTCAGAGATGATTCAACGGCCTTCTTGATGACAGAGTTTTACAAGCACCTCAAGGCTGGTTATGGCAAAGCTCAAGCCCTCCGGCAAGCGATGCTAATTACGATCAAAAAATATCCCAACCCGAAAGCCTGGTCTGCTTTTACGCTGATTGGTCAGGCGAATTGATTGGCTGATTACATACCGTTGAGCTAGCTGACTTTGCTCTGTCACTATTTAGTCAGTCTAGCTTTCAGGCGAAATCCTCCGGGGTTTTGGGAAGGACTCTCTAGGGGCTGCATAATGAACTAATCAATAATTCTAGAACACTAAAGTTATCTGTCGTAATGAGGCAAACTGATTGCGATCGCAAGCTGAAGCGATAGTTACAGGCGCAAAAGCGCGAGTCGAGGAGATAATTTTGGGTGAGGGGACAGTCGAGTAAAGCGCAAATGGAAATAGGAGCTTAAAGCCATGAGTCTAGTCATTCCCGATGAGTTTCTGCAAACCGCCCATATTTCTGAAGCTGACCTCAAGCTTGAAATTGCCCTTCTGTTGTTTCAGCAGGAAAAGATTACTTTGGGCACAGCTAGTCAGTTTTTAGGCATAAATCAACTCGAATTTCAGCGTATTTTAGGCAGTCGCAAAATTCCCATTCATTACGATGTTGAAGAATTCCGACAAGACTTAAGAACCCTAGAGGCAAATCGTTCCGAGCTTAAAGGAGCACTGCTAACTCAGGCAGAAATTCTCAACCGGATTGAGCAGCGACGAACCTTTGCTCCAGCTCTCCGCAATTTACCTGACACCCTAACCTTGCTTCAGGAAGACCGTGTCCGATGACAGCTTCTCTCCAATGTGTTGTTGATGCTAGCGTTGGCATCAAAAAATTTATCATTGAACCTCTCACCCCAAAAGTAGACCAGCTTTTTGCTCACTTAAACAATCCTGATGCTCGACTTTATATTCCAGATTTGTTTTACATAGAATGCACAAATATCCTCTGGAAATACACTCGCGCTGGCTTGTATGACAGGGCAGAAGCTCAGGCAAATTTAACCGATCTAAAATTGCTCCGCTTCACTGCAACTTCTACAGCCGAGCTAATGCTAGAAGCATTAACGCTCAGTGCGGCTCACGGAATTTCTGCCTATGATGCTTGCTATGTCGCCCTTTCCCAACACAATCATGTCCCGCTGCTGACTCAGGATCAACGGTTAGTCAACACATTGAAAAATGCGGACTTCAACGTTCAGTTGTTCTCGGACTTTGCGATTCCACCCATTCCATAAAGTGCAGCGGCAATTCTATGGAAAAATAGCAGAGTTAAGCCAACGAATGTTATGCCAAATTTGCCTGCTGTTGACCGCGATCGCCCGCTCCTAGAAGTTGAGGGTTTGACGCGGCAGTTTGGTGGCTTGGTGGCGGTGAATCAGGTGTCTTTTAATATCCGGCAGGGAGAAATTTTTGGCTTGATTGGCCCGAATGGAGCCGGTAAAACGACCCTGTTTAACTTGGTAACGGGGCTGATTCGCCCTTCGGCTGGGCAACTGCGATTCCAAACCGAGTCGATCGCTCATCTGCGCCCGCATCAGATTGCCAAACGCGGGATTGCCCGTACCTTTCAAAATGTCCGCTTGTTTGGTGAACTCTCAGCCTTGGAAAATGTGATGATTGCCCGCCACATTCACACCCGCAGCGGTTTAGTCAAAGGGATTTTTCGCCTGCCGCCCGCCCCCCAAGAAGAAGCTAAAACCCGACAAATGGCTTGGGATCTCTTAAAGCTGGTTGGTTTGAGCGATCGCGCCGCCGAACAAGCCCGCAATTTTGCCTACGGCGATCAGCGGCGGCTGGAAATTGCCCGCGCCCTGGCCCTCTCGCCGCAAGTGCTGCTGCTAGACGAACCGGCAGCAGGCATGAACCCCCGTGAAAAACAGCAGTTGAGCCAGTTTATTCGGACGATTCGCGATCAGTTTAATCTGACAGTTTTGCTAATTGAGCATCATGTGCCACTGGTAATGGGGCTGTGCGATCGGATTGCCGTGCTGGATTTTGGCCAACTGATTGCCCTTGGCGACCCAACCACCGTCAAAAATGACCCAGCGGTGATTGAAGCGTATCTGGGAGTAGAGGCATGACGATCGATTCAGCTCCTCGCCTGCTAGAAGTGCAAGGACTCAGCGTTAACTATGGCGGGATTCAAGCCCTCCAATCCGTCGATTTACAGATTGAAGCGGGTGAATGTGTGACTTTGATTGGAGCGAATGGAGCGGGCAAAAGCACCACTTTACGGACGATTTCCCGCCTGATTCCGCTCCGCAGTGGGCAAATTCTCTATGGCGGGCGCAATATTAATCGCTGCCGAGCCGATCAAGTCGTGCAGCTAGGGATTGCCCATAGTCCAGAAGGACGGCGGGTGCTGGCTCGTCAAAGCATTCTAGATAACTTGATTTTGGGCGCTTATATCCGTTCCGATCAGGCCCAGATCAAAGCCGATATTGAGCAGCAATTTCGCACCTTTCCCCGCTTGGCCGAGCGACGACACCAACTGGCGGGCACCCTCAGCGGTGGTGAACAGCAAATGCTGGCGATCGCCCGTGCCCTAATGAGCCGTCCCAAACTGCTGCTGCTGGATGAACCGAGTTTAGGCTTAGCGCCAGCGATCGTGCGGGAAATTTTTTCAATCATCGCCAATCTGCGCCAAGCCGGAATGACGATTTTGCTGGTGGAGCAAAATGCTAATTTAGCCCTGCAAGTCGCCGATCGTGGCTATGTCCTAGAAGCGGGGCAAATTACCCTGACTGGGCCGGCTAAAGAGCTATTGGTTGATCAGCGGGTCAAACAAGCCTACTTGGGCTAATTAATTCAGATAGGTCAACCACTGTTTGAGTGGCGTTGGTGAGCCATACCAGACAGGAGCTTGAACAGTGGCTCCAACTGTTTTAGGAGAATGCATCACGCCTTCTAGGGTGAGATTTTGGGCCCCTGGTAAATGGGCAGCGTCAACCGGGGTAACGCCATCGCCCCAACATTCTCCCTTGCCGCAGGTAAGTTCGTAGCTTTGGTAGGTAAACCAGTCGGCAAAGCGCCAATTTTTGCTGCCATAAGCGGCTTTGCCAGCCACGCAAACATAGCGCACCGTCGAGTAAAATGCGCCCGGATAATTGCCATTCACAAAATCAAGATTGCGCTTTGTCCAGCGCTCCTGGCTGCGGTGAGGAGTGCCAAGGGTAATTAGAGTGTTGACGATCGGATGCCTTTGCCAAACCTGACCGTAATAGGTCTGATCTCCCAGATAAATCCGGGCAATCCAGCCGCCGGCTGAGTGACCGACTAGATTAACCTGACTGGCATTAAAGGTAGTGAGTGCCTGCTGAACCGTGGTATCTAATGCCGCTAAAATTGGGCTGACAGGTCGCCCGCCCAGCGTCACTAACCAGTCGCTGGCTTTGAGTGGAACAGTCACGGTCGGAAAACCCAATCCGTTTAAAGCTGCTTCCAAAGGACGATAGGCGATCGCCCCCGCAAGATAACCTGGCAATATGACCGTCGGCAAAACCATAGTTTGAAGACTAGCAGCAAACGCCAATGGCGGCAACTAATGGTTTGGAATTGTTTCTGAGCTATAGGTTTCATCTGATTGCAGCTTGCAAACGCTTCAGAATTTGCAAGACGTCCCATAGCTGGTTACGACGGCGGGCAAACAGCGAGAAGTCATCAGATAAATCGTATTGGGGCGTAGGACTTTTAGCAGATTTGATAAAGATAAACTGATCGCCATTCGTCACTAAGCCAAAACTCGGCAGAGCCAGATTAGGGTTGGCCATCATATAAGCCAGCGCCTGAGGAATCGCATCTGGGCAAGGAAAGGTTGTTCGCTTAGACTCTACAACGACAATCCAGAGCTGATTTTGGAGCACAAGGGTGTCAATGCGCCCTTGCAGAGTTGTCTCTCCGGCTTCAATTTCAATTTTGACAGAGGCTTCAGATCGAATTTTGAAAGGCGGATCGCATAATCCTGCCATGTATAAAAGTGGCGAAGTTAGAAGCAGATTGATCGCACCTTCAGCCAGAGCGCCATCTGACCGCTGATAGAGATAGGTTTTCTGAATTCGATCAAGCGTTTGCTGCTCTTGTTCTGTTAGCTCAGGTAGATGTTCAAACCACTCTGGAAAAAACTGAAGGTCGGTGGCTCGACTGAGATTAAAGCAGGTTTCTGCCTGGTTGATTGTAGTGATAGCATCAGTAACGGCAATAGTTTGGGGCATGAAAAAAGCCTGCAATGCGTCTGTCCTTCGATCTTACTTGCGATCGCCCGATATCCTGGCAAAATTCATGGCCTCACCAATTTGGCAACCGTTTACGCAAATGAAAGCGGCTCCACCACCGTTCACCGTGGTGCGAGGTGAGGGGATTTGGTTAGAGCTAGCAGATGGGCGACGGTTGCTTGACTGCATCTCTAGCTGGTGGGTGACGCTGCATGGGCACGCTCATCCAGCTTTAGCAGAGACACTTTACCAGCAGGCCCAGACCCTAGAGCACGTTATTTTTGCCGGATTCACCCACGCTCCGGCTGAGCAGCTCGCCCGCAAAGTCCTGAACCATTTGCCGTCAGAGTTAACGCGAGTCTTTTTCTCCGACAACGGCTCGACGGCGGTTGAGGTGGCGCTGAAAATGGCGTACCAGTATTGGCGCAACCAGGGTGAACAGCGGCAGGTATTTCTGGGTTTTGAGGGCGGCTATCATGGCGACACGCTGGGGGCAATGGCGATCGGGCAGGGATCGTCTTGGTGGCAACCGTTTCAGCCCTTAATGTTTACGACGGAACTAGTGCCGTTTCCGGCCACGTTTGAGGGTGATTTAGAAGTAGAAACTAAAGAAGGGCAGGTTTTAGATCACCTAACGCGACTGTTAAAGCAGAACGGCGATCGCTATGCGGGCATTTTTATTGAGCCGCTTGTCCAGGGAGCTGGCGGGATGCGAATCTGCCGCCCGCAATTTTTGCAGTCCCTCGCTAAACTGGTGCGGCAGTTTGATCTGCTGCTGATTTATGACGAAGTGATGACTGGGTTTGGGCGCACAGGCGAGCTATTTGCCTGTTTGAAATCTAAGACTGTCCCCGACTTAATTTGCTTGTCGAAAGGGCTGTCGGGCGGCTGTTTGCCCTTAGCAGTCACGGTGGCAACAGAGCAAATTTATCAAGCGTTCTACAGCGATGACCCAGCCCAGACCTTCTATCATGGTCATTCCTATACGGGCAATCCCTTGGCCTGCGCGACGGGGGTGACTTCATTGACCCTGCTAGAGGAAAATCCGCAGGCTTATCAAGGCTTAGAAGCTCAGCATCAATCCTATCTAGATCAATTGCGCGATCATCCTTTAGTAGAGCAGATTCGGGTGTGCGGGACGATCGCCGCCTTTGAAGTCAAAACCGACAGCGCTAATGGGTATTTCAATGTGATCGCTCCAATCTTGAAAACTCGTTTTTTAGAGGAAGGCCTACTGCTCCGTCCCCTGGGCAATACTCTCTACCTGATGCCACCCTATTGCATTACCCCGGCCGAACTAGAATCGGTTTACCAAATCATTCGCCGCGTGCTGGATTCAATTTAATCTCAGCCCTTAAAAAAATCCAACAGTAGGTCTAGAAACAACCAACTCTTGCTATTCTGCGCTTATGAATACTGCTACTTGCTCAAACTGGAACCAGCTTGCCGATCGCACCCTCAGCGGAGACTGTCTGTCTCGACCAGAATGCTTGGCCGTTTTGCAAGCCGCCGATGATGTGCTGCTCGAGCAACTGGCGGCGGCTTATCGGGTGCGTCGCCACTACTGGGGCAACCGGGTGCGGCTGCATTACTTGCTGAATGCCCAGAGCGGGTTGTGCCCTGAAGATTGCCACTATTGCTCACAGTCAAAAATTTCGACGGCCGAAATTGAAAAGTACCCGCTGCTAGCCAAAGACAAGATTTTAGCTGCTGCCGGTCGAGCGGCCGAGCTAAAAGCAGGCACCTTCTGCATGGTGATTTCTGGGCGATCGCCCAACGAATCTACCTTCCAGCGGGTTTTAGATGCCGTAGAAAGCGTCAAGGCCAACTATGACCTGAAAATCTGTGCCTGTCTGGGACTGCTAAGCGCAGAGCAAACTGATCGTCTGGCGGCGGCGGGAGTCGATCGGGTTAACCACAACCTCAACACTTCGGAGGCGCATCACGCCGATATTTGCACCACGCACGAATTTGGCGATCGCCTAAACACCGTTAACCACGTCAAAGCGGCAGGCATTACCACTTGCTCTGGCGGCATTCTGGGCATGGGCGAATCAGACGATGACGTGATTGACTTGGCCTTGGCGCTGCGGGAGTTAGGCGTGACCAGCGTACCTGTTAACTTTTTGATTCCAATTTCCGGCACTCCGTTTGCAGAGGTGAACAGCCTGACTCCGCGCCAATGCCTGCGGATTCTCTGTCTGTTCCGGTTTCTGTTGCCTAGCCAAGAAATTCGGATTGCCGGTGGGCGAGAGGTGCATCTGCGATCGCTGCAACCGCTGGGGCTGTATGCAGCTAATTCAATTTTTGTTGGTGATTATTTAACGACAGCCGGTCAAGCTGCCCATCAAGACTGGCAGATGATTAGCGATGCTGGTTTTGTCTTGGAAGCGGCGGATGGCTCACCGCTGACGGAGACCTCAACTCCCTTGACTGCCATTGGGTTGAGCAGTGGTTGAGGCTTTCTGCTTACTTTCGTAAAATCGGCAAGCTGCGTAACCCAGCGAATAAAGCAGTGAGGCATCTCCAATCACGCCGACCACTGTCCCAGCACCAGGAATAATTTCCACAATGCTCAATCCCGTTTTCAATACGCTAGCGCCACCGGCAGATAAGCCCCAAATTGCAATTACTTCGCCCCGGCGGGTTGGTTCGCGCAGGTCAAACCCATAAATTTCCGCAATCCGATAGACCATTTCTGCTTGCAGGGCGGAGATAGCGGCGATATCTACGGCAAAAAGCATCAGCGCCACGGGCGGAATAATATTCGTGACTAAACCAATCCCTGCCGCCTTAGTCGCAGCATCGACCATAACTCGGTGAGCTAATTGCTGAGGCGTTTCTAGTGGATATTGCCGACGCAGTTCCTCCACATTTTTCTGCACCTGCTCAACGTTCACTTGTCCAACTGCTGCAATCAACACGTTGATTACGGGCACTTTGGTCGCAAATTTGAACCAAGGATTCTCAACGAATGGCGTCACAAATCTGCCTATTCTTTCAGTGCCTTGCTCAACAAATTGATGGGCCTGTCTAACGATTGTTTCGCCGATCGCAGGTGCGGTCTGGCTAACTGATTCTGCTGTTTCAGAGGCAGTTCTCACCGTTGCCATGCCGTAAGCAAAAGCGCTAGCGATCGCCTCAGTCAGGCAATTAAACTTAGGTTCTTGAGCTGATGTCATAGCGGGTAGAGTGAACCATAACAATGGGTCAGAACAGTAAGTACAGCAGAGGTCACAGTTATCAACCTTCTGTGCACTTACTTTTGATTCTAAGGGTCTCAATCTGTGGTCACAGCCATCTTGCGGTAGTGATTTCCCCCCTGAACGAGTCATTGGCAGCCGAAGTAGAATCACCGACCCCGTTTTAACAGGCAATAACTTGTCCATTCGACTGAATTCAAACCGTCAATTGACTATACGTTAAGCCCCTTCGCTTCATTGAAGAGCCTGCCCTCAGTTTGCAACATGCTGATCAAAGCTGATCAACTTGGCTTCCAGAGGAATATGCTCAGTCGGTAAGCCATGACTGGCAGCCAATTCTGGGCAACAGGCGGGCAAGTCAAACCAGAAGGTAGTGCCTGCTCCCACTTCGCTGGTGACATGGATGCAGGAGCGGTGCTTTTCGATAATATTGCTGACGATCGAAAGCCCCAGTCCAGTCCCCTCTAAGGTATGAACCCGATTTTCAACTCGCACAAAGCGGCCAAAAATGGCAGCTTGGTCTTCGGGGGCAATCCCAATTCCGGTATCGGCAACTTCAATTCGCACCTGCGGACGCAAATTATCAGTTTCTGACTCTGGCAAGTAGGCGCGGATCGTAACTTTTCCTTTGTTAAGCGTAAATTTGAGCGCATTGCCGACCAGATTCGCAAACACTTGCAGCAGCAAATCATAGTTGCCCAGCACGGGCGGTAGGTTGGGCTGAATCTCTTGAACCAGTTCAATTCCTTTGTCGCGGGCGTTGAGTTGATAGGTGCGGAGAATTTGCTCAACGGTTTGATGCAGATCAACGGGTTCAAACTGATACAGCTTGCCAGATTCTAGGCGGGAAAGGTCTAGCACATCATTCACAAGCCGAGTCAGGCGATCGGTTTCCCGGTTGGCTGTATCGAGGAATTCTAGCCGCTGGACTTCGCTGAGGTCTTCGCCGTAGTCGTGCAGGGTTTCAATGAAAGATTTGATGTTGAATAGTGGCGTTCTTAGCTCGTGGGAGACATTGCTAATGAACTGGCTCTTGGCCTCGTTGAGTTCAACCTCACGGGTAATATCTTGAACAGTGATCGCAATTCCCTTTGGTTTCTCGCGGTTCTGATCTAGCACCTTCGTCAACAGCAGCCTGACAGTTCGAGACGTTGGCTCTTCGAGGGTGACGCGAAACTCACCTCCTTCCGATTCGCCTGCGGCAGTCAAAAACAGCGGACGGGTCAGCTCAGTACAAACGCTAGCAGGCAAACAGTGGAGAGCATTTTCTCCCACCACATCAATATTTTCCCAGCTAAACAGGTGGCGAGCGGTTGGGTTGACCAAAATCACTCGCATGTCGGTGTCGAGCAGAATTGCCCCATCGGCGATCGTCGACATCAGCGTATCTAGCTTGGCTTTCTCGGCCGTCAGCTCCTCGACGTTTTGCTCTTCGTAGCTGGCCAACCGTTCAGCCATTTCATTAAAGCTGCTAATCAATTCGCCCAACTCACCACCAAAGGGGAGGTCAATTCGCTGCTTAAAGTTACCGGAGGCAATGTTTTTTACTCCGACGACCAGCTCTTTAATCGGCTTAGTGATTGTGATCGCGTTCATCACCCCGCCCAAGATCACCATAATCCAAATCGAAATGAAGACGGCGATCGCTACATCCCGCGTTAGCCCCGAAGAAGCAACCACAGCTGGGTTGGGGTTAATGCCGGCTGCTAGCACCCCTAAATACTTGTTTTCGTAGATCAGGGGCACAAACACATCGGCGACGGGCCCGTCAGGCGTACTGTGCTGGCGCACCATTGGCCCCTCGGCTGTGTTGGCGTAGTTTTCCGGCAGTTGAATTCGCCGCCGCAGGGTAAGGGCATTATCAACTTGAGACTCAGAGTAGGGGATGCCGTAGAAAATATTGCCTTCTTCATCAGCATAAAGTAGGTAGCGTACACTGGAGCTACGGCTGTAGAATCGGCGCGAAAACTCGGCTAAGCCTGCATAATCGTGCTTGGCGACCAGCGGTGCCACATCAGCCGACAGCAATAACCCCAGGTCACGCCCATAGCGGGTGTCATTCAGGCGCGCATCCTGCTGGATTGTGTTGACGGCCCAAAAGGTTAAGCCACTCATCAACAATGAAACAACGAGGGTAGCGACAACCATCAGTCGAGTCTGCATGTTCGACTCTGACCACCACTGACCTAAGGATTCTGCAAGCTGTTTCAACAAGGCAAACAAGGATAAATTTGACGTTTGATTGAGCTATTACTATTTTTGCTACGTTTTTGTCATTATGATTGACTCTCGAACACAAAGCCACCCCCTCCAGCGCCTGATCTTCTATGGGCGCAATTATCGGCGGCAAATTTGGCAAGCTTCGGTTTGTTCAGTTTTAAATAAAATTTTTGACTTAGCTCCCCCCGCCCTGATTGGAGCCGCCGTTGATGTCGTCGTGCAGCGACAAGATTCTCTGATTGCCCGCTGGGGCGTTAAGGATGTCACCCAGCAGCTCTTGGTGCTCACCGTCTTAACGGTGGTGGTTTGGGGGCTAGAGTCGCTGTTTGAGTATGCCTACGCCCGTCTCTGGCGCAATTTAGCCCAAAAGATTCAGCACGAGCTGCGTTTAGCGGCTTACGCCCATTTGCAAGACCTAGAACTGGCCTATTTTGAAGAGCACAGCACCGGCTCACTGCTGGCAATTCTAAACGATGACATTAACCAGCTAGAGCGATTTTTAGATGTCGGTGCCAATGAATTGCTGCAAGTTTCAACCACGGTGGTCGTGATTGGCGGCATCTTTGTCTACTTGGCTCCAGAGGTAGCCTGGCTGGCGATGTTGCCGATGCCGTTTATTCTTTGGGGGTCGATCGCGTTTCAAAAAAAATTAGCGCCCCGCTACGCCGAGGTGCGAGCCAAGGCTGGTTTGCTGAGCGAGCGGCTATCGGCCAGTTTGACAGGTATCACGACAATTAAAAGCTTCACCGCCGAGGCCTATGAAATTGACCGCCTCGAAGCCGAAAGCGCCGCCTACCGCCAAAGCAACCAGCGGGCGATCGCTCTTAGTGCGGCTTATGTACCCTTGATTAGAATCATTATTCTGTTTGGCTTCACGGCCACGCTCCTGGTGGGCGGCATCGCTGCTGCGAATGGGCAATTAAATGTCGGTAGCTACAGCGTCATGGTGTTTTTAATTCAACGCCTGCTCTGGCCGCTGACTCGTTTGGGCGACACCCTTGATCAGTACCAGCGGGCAATGGCTTCGACGAATCGGGTCATGAACCTGCTGGAAACCCCGATCGCCATTCATTCAGGGCATTTGGCACTGCCAACTCGCTCAGTTCGCGGCGAAGTTGAGTTTGCTGAGGTTAGCTTTGCCTATGCAGGACGATCGCCCGTGATCCAAAATCTTTCACTGATCATTCCGGCTGGACAGACGATTGCGATCGTTGGCTCCACTGGGTCAGGCAAGAGCACGCTGGTCAAACTGCTGCTCCGCTTCTACGAAGTCCATATAGGCAAGATTTTGATCGATGGGCTAGAAATTCATCAACTCAATTTGCGCGATTTACGCGCCTGCATTGGGCTGGTCAGTCAGGATGTGTTTTTATTCCACGGTACAGTCCGCGAAAATATTGCTTACGGCAGCTTCGATGCTTCGCAGAAAGAGGTAATGACGGCGGCCAAAATTGCCGAAGCCCACGAGTTTATTCGCAACTTGCCCCAAGGCTACGACACTGTCGTCGGTGAGCGCGGTCAGAAGCTCTCCGGCGGGCAGCGGCAGCGATTGGCGATCGCCCGTGCCATCCTCAAAGACCCACCCATTTTAATTTTGGATGAAGCCACCTCGGCGGTTGACAACGAAACCGAAGCGGCGATCCAGCGATCGCTAGAGCGAATCACCCAAAATAGAACGACAATTGCGATCGCCCATCGCCTCTCCACGATTCGCAATGCCGACTGCATCTATGTGATGGAACAAGGGCAACTGGTCGAACAGGGCAAACATGAGCAGCTCTTGGCTCAAAATGGCATCTACGCCAACCTCTGGCGCGTCCAAACAGGCGATAAGCTGAATGTATAATTTCTATTTAAAGTGCGGTTTATTAGTAATAAGTAGGTAGGCGGGAAAAGAGTAAGCTATGTAACTATAGGTTAAAAAGTTTTATCGTCAGCGGGTCAACAGCACGATGGGTGCGCGTCTAAGGGTATTTCTAACGGCTGAGGAAGATCGGACACTGTTTGAACTGCGAACGGCAAGGACTGTCCCTCAACGGGTGAAAGACCGGGCAGAGGTCGTACGACTCAATGCCAAGGGTTGGTACGTCGAGAAAATCGCGGTTCATTTTGATTGGCATGTAGACACGATACGAGAGGCTCTGCGTCGTTGGCAAAAGGAGGGTTTGGAGGGATTGTGGGATGCCCCTTGTCCCGGTTGGCAACGACGGTGGGAGGAAGCAGGCATTTGGCACCCCCTGAAAAGCTTTACCTACGGCTTAAGCATCGGTGGGTTTGACAGTGAGAGTTACATTAAGATGATGGATGAGCAAGCCAAACAGGCGGCTCCAATGTTCCAGCAGACAGGACGGATCCGGGTGATTGCTCAAGACAACGGTTCCATTCATACCAGTGCTGAAGTGCGAGCGAAACAAACGGAATAGGAAGCACAAGGATTGTATCTCTTCTTTTTGGCCAAGTATTGTTCAGAGATGAATCCGATCGAATTGGAGTGGCAGCATCTCAAAGAAGACGAAATTGCCGGACAGATGTTTGAAGATGAATTGGATTTAGCTTACGCCATCATGGATGGAGTCGATGCCAGAGGACAGCGCAACGGGCATTCAGTGGAACGGTTTCGATTTAAGCATGGATAACGCTTTACACTACTTCATGTAGCGTAGTTTTTCCTTGCCCGTCTACTTAGTAGAATCTCATCTTCACATTAGCAGAGGGGCTGATTTCTAAGAGTATGTTTGTAAACAAAGATTACGAGAGGAGTGACTGAATTCTACTAACAGAGAGGATTAGGAAATCAGAGTTGCATGAGGCTAAGAGAATGGGACAACTCAAAACTTACGGCAGTGATTT
>JAHHGS010000096.1 GCA_019359715.1 Aphanocapsa sp. GSE-SYN-MK-11-07L
ACCCACTTGCGTCAGTAGGCTTTGTACAATGGCTTCCATGGCTATCCGTCTGGTGTTTATTTTTGACAATATGCACCCTATCCGATGGATAGCTTTCTTGTCAAAATCTGTCCGGACTATTGTTAGATTTAGTTTGTGATATTTAAGTCAGGATTTTGAGTAACCCGATTTAATCAGACTTGGTTAAGGTGACAGAATAACTGAGTCGATCGCCCCGACAAGGAGAGGTGCCGGACAAAATCGGTCGGTTTTTGGTTGTGTAAGCGGTGTAGCAATAAACCAGCAGCGGTTCTCCCAAAGATGTTTCTAAATAGGCACTCAATTCGCGATCGGCGCGGGTGCATTCAAAGGTGGCTTCAATCTTTTCGATCGCCACCTGATGCCGCTCTAAAATTGGGAAGGTCATTGAACTTTGGAGTTCTGCCGCCAAAGGTTCGCCTAACTCCGACAAAATGTAGCTAGTGTCAAGGGCAACCGGTATGCCGTTGATTAACAGTAGTTTTTTCTGCAAGTAGACTTCCAGCGTCTGTTCAGGCAGTTGCAGCAGTTTGCGGACGTAGGCTGGGGGCTGGACTGGCTCAAAGCTGAGATTGCGAATGGTAGAAGTGGCTCCCTGACTTTGAATATCTTGCTCAAAAAAGACCAGGGGGCTAGCCAACGAGTAAACAACTTTGCGCTGCTCTTTGACGAACACGCCTTTGCCATGATAGGAAGCGACAAGCCCCTGATTGGCTAAGTTAGAAATCGCCCGCCGCACCGTAATCCGGCTGACTTCAAACAAGCTCATCAACTCATGCTCACTGGGTAGCTGATCGCCAGGCACATACTCACCCCGGACAATCTGAGCCCGCAATTGTTCTGAAATTTTGATATGGAGGGGTGACTTCACTCCGGTTGAAACTGCTTTAACCATTAATTCATTTCAATCATTTACCCGCCAAGCACACGCTTAGGTAGCGAGGGCAAAGTCCCCGCTACCCAAGATCATGACAAATTTTGAGCCGGCTAAACTTTCCAGACTGACTTCATCAACTTATTGAGCGATCGCTGAGCCGCCGCATAGGGCGTTGCTGCTCGCCGCTGGCTAAATCGTCGCGCTTCCGGTTGGTTCATTTCTAGCGATCGCTGAGAAACCACTCTTCGAGTGGGGGGCTGTCCCTCTTTTTGGACAAAATTGTACAGATTGCTGGCCAAAGCGGAAGAAAGCCCCACCATCAGCAGCACACCCAGCGCCACCGGGTGCTGACTATTTTTAGACTGGCTACGCGGAGCAAAGGTGGCGTAGATGAAGTACAGCAGAATCAAAACCGTTAGGACAATAAAAAAACCAATCATGGTTGGGTTATTGGCAAACGTGTAAATTGGCCCCTTGGCTTCAAGAAACTCTTTGTAGGTTGAAAACGGGCTGGTTGACATTTGAACCTCTGCTTTGATATCTGCAAGACTTTAAGACCTTAAGACTGCCCCATCCAAAATCCACTTTCAGGGCAAATTTGAGAAGAATTAGGCTCCACGAATCGATTTTTACCAGACTGACTAGCCAAATTCACCAGAAGCGTGGATGCCAGGAGACTTCTGCTGTTGGCTCAAAAACGCTGTAGTGGCATATTCTGGATAGCCTTCAACGCCTAGTTCACCTAAATCTAGACCTTCAATTTCTTCAGCCCGCGAAACTCGCAGCAGATTGAGTTGTTTCAGGATAAAGCTGGTAACGTAGCCTGGAATGAAGCCTAGCCCGATCGCAAAGATAGCTACGCCTAAAAGCTGCCCACCCAAATTAATCGCAGGTATGCCATCGGCATGAGGGTATCCAGCCGCCGCAATGCCGGGCATTATTGCCCCAAAAAGTCCGCAAAAACCATGCACTGCGATCGCGCCCACAGCATCATCAATCCCACTTTTTTCGACCAGGATGGCAATTTTGGGCATGATAAATGCGCCAATAAAAGCAATCACAATCACCACGGAAGGATGGTAAAGCTCCATCGCTCCCCCAACCGAAATGATTCCTGCCAAGCCACCTGAAATTGTGAAGAACGGATCTTTTTTGGATGAAATATAGGCTCCAATCAAACCAGCCGCTAGGGCCAAGGTTGTGTTAACCCCGATCGACGCCAGAGTCATTGGCGTTCCATAAATGGTTGTTTCTCGCTCGTAACCGGGCAGAAAAATGACACAAGCTGCCAAGAAAGCGTAAAAGCCTAGAAAAATTAGCACTAGCCCCACCATTGTCAGCGGTAAGTTGTGGGGCAAAATTGGTCTAGGCTTGCCATTGCTGTCATACTTGCCAATCCGAGGACCAAGATTAATCAGCACACCCAGAGTAAAGAAGCCGCAAACAGCATGAATGACTCCTGCACAGCCAAAGTCGTGATAGCCAAATTGGGTATACATCCAACCGAAGGGGTTCCAGCCCCAAGCCCCTGCTACGACCCAAGACACGCTGCCTAAGACGATAGACATCACAATGTAGCCACCCACTTGCACCCGCTCAATTAGCGCTCCAGAAAGAATGGATGCAGCCGTCATTGCGAACAGGGCAAAGGCAAACCAGAATACGCCCGTAATATGATCGGCAGGATTTGGCCCCATGGCGGGAGACCAGGGATAAGAAGCCTCCACTAACGGAATCGCCGCCTTCAAAACATCACTGCCCTCCGGGTTGCTCCAAGGCCCCAGTATGCCCCCCGTGACCGGAAACAACGGAAAAGCATTGTAAATCCACCAGCCGAAGAGATAGAAGGTGATACCCACACTGGCCAGAGTCAAAAGGTTTTTGAGCATCGTCGCCAAGACGTTTTTAGTCCGAGATGCTCCACCCTCATAGGCGAGGAAGCCGACGTGAATCGCAATCATGAAGACGGAAGCCCAGTAGTAATAGGTTTCCACTACAAACGTGCCCAGGAATGTTTGTGCCTCAGGAGACATATTTAATTAGTTCTAAAGGGAGTGAGTCAATCAATAACAGAGTTTGTTATAACAAGTTTGTAGTCAGTTTTACAAAACTGGCGCAGCAAAATGAGCGACAGGCGATCGCATTCTCTCTGACACAATGAAAAATAATCTTATTTGTTTCAACAATGTTTGCGATGACTAAGTCTCCCCAAAAGGGAATCGCTTACAATGCGGTGCGATATGGGTTAGCAAGGGCACCAAGGAATTGGCAGGATTCCAATTTTCATAAATATTAACCCGGCAATGTAAATTTTTATCCAAGATCACAAGTTTTCAATTGTTATCGTCTAAAAAATGCAAGATCAATGATTGCCGGGTTAATATATGCGCGAAGGGAAGTATGACGTAATGTGGGGGGCGGATACTTCGCTGCAAATTGAGAATGAATTTGAGTGATTCGTTGTGGGGCATGGGTTTCGTTCCTCAACCCAGCCTACCGTTACTATACTTTCGCATTTTATGTCTCTAACGATGCAAGTGTGAATAAGAATGTCTCTGGTCAGCCCTGGTATGACATTAACAATCTCAAAAGTATTGACTGGCTTGAAAATGAGACAGGTTATGACCTGTTTTCAAACATTCCCGACTTAACAGAGGTTGTAATTGAATCAAGGCCTGCAAATTTGATTCGAGAATGGTTAGATACTACCTTGTCTTCCCCTCTTTTAGCTGCTAGTTCTGATTCAACAGTTATCATTACGGACACTTCCATTCGGCATAGTAGTACGGCAGAAAATACATCCATTTTGGAGCCAGTACTCGACATCCACTCCACTGGTTTTCCTCAAAGTGGTCCCGGTCAGATTGACGTTCTCCATCACTGCCTCTTGCAATTCAGCTCTGGACAGATCAGCATCAGTCAGATCGGCATTAGTGAAAATAGATTGAGAGAGATTAGCTCCCATGAGCAAAACACGTCTAAGGATGGCATTGGTCAAATCAGATTCAGCGATCACAGTTCCAATAAACAAGGAGTCAGTCAAGTCAGCTCCAATCAAGGAACAGTGAATAATGGAGCCGCTGAAATTGGCATCCGTGAGAACAGCCCCATCCAAACAATCGCCTCTAAGTCGGACTCCGGCGAAATTTCTCTCACCATCACTGTAACGCCTGAGCATATCTCTGATAGTCATGTCAGTGAATTTCATGTTGGACTTCCTTCCTCCAATCTCATCGCTCTAAATTCTACTGCCGTCAGCCTGTGGCAAAGCTTCCACCCCAACTTTGATTTAACCCTCCAGGTCACCGACCTGCCCAGCGGTCAACTCGCCGAAGCCCAACTCACCAGCTTTGCCTCCAACGGCACCCCCAACGCTGGTACCCTCCTGCTCGACTTTAACGGCAACGACCTCGGCTGGTTCATCGACTCTACCCCCTGGGAAAACAGCGAATTCACCCCCTTCGACTGCTCTCAGGGGACAGAACCAACCGCATTCCGCGCCACCTCCAGCTCCCCCGCCAGCGGCCACTACGACCTGCTGACCACAATTCTCCACGAGCTGGGGCACCTGGCCGGTTTAATCCAAGGCAACCCCGCCTACGACAGCCGCGTCAAACTCGTCAATGGTACCCCCACCTTTATCGGCAATGGCTTCAGCGCTACCCTCACTGTCGATCGTAGCCACCTCGACCCCCGGCTGCACCCCTACAACCTGACGAACACCACACGTAAAAGTCAGGGCAAGTAGATCGGTGCGCTGTCGTTCTGAATTAGCGACACTGGGCGATCGCAGTTTGGGTTACTTTAGGAAAATCGCTTTTAGTTATGAGTGCGATCGTAGCCAATCACTCAAGTCCGGTAGTGCAGAAAAATCAAGTAGCGCCTCGCCTAACTTTTTTAGTTGAGCCAGGGACAGGGGGCGGATTTGGGCTTCCGTCTCAGGAGCGATCGCCAGGAATTTGTAGGTGTTATCAAAGGACATGGGCAAAGCTAGCGAAGGTCGAGTAGAGCTTGGGGGATTAGGGGGCTACTGCATACTCGTTAAGAGCATCCTGGCAGTAGTTCTGCAAGAAAGGGGTGCGGTAGCCATCGGTTGTCCAAAGGATCGGAAAGAAATTTTCGTCCATTTCGAGGCTACCGACTCGCTTGTAGCGACCGTAGATATATCCCGGCTTGTTGACAGGATGAAAACTGGCTGCTGCTGGAATCAGGTGTAGCCCAATGCTGTGGAAATAGCGATCTCTGCGGGTGGTTTTGCCCAAGGCGTGCCAAGTTCGCCCGTGATGAAACGCGCAGCCCCCGGCCGGAATTTCCACTGCGACTAGTTCGGGGTCACTCACCCCAGCTTGGGCGGCCGCCTTCAGCATATCCAGCCGAAAATCTTGGCTGGGAGCATGAAACTCCAGTTCTGGGTTGACCAATTCCCACTGGTGCGAGCCTTTGGCGTAGATCAGCGTCCCATCTGCGACGGTCGCATCATCCAGGGCAATCCAGCAGGTAATCATCTGGGGCGGGTCAATGTAGTCAACGTAGACCCCATCCTGGTGCATGGCAATTTCGCGAGCACCGGGCGGCTTCACCCACATGCTGTCTTGACCCATCCGGGCCCCAGACCAACCGGACAAACTGGCTGCTAAGCGACCAATTTCGGCTGAGAGGGCTAAGCTGGCGATCGTTAAATCGCTTTTCCAGGCGTTGCACATCTCCCGGGTAACATCGTTCCGGCTCAATTGCGGTCGCCAGTGCCATTCATCGGGATAGATACTGGTTTCAAACTCTCCCCTGAACAATGGTTCCATCCGCTGGACGAGGCTTTGAGTCAAGTCCTGGGGCAAGAACTGCTCCAAAATCAAAAAACCGTCGGTATGATAGCGGGCAAACTGCTCGGCTGTGAGTTGAATCGGCTTGTAGGTCATTGCTTTTTTTGATCAATGTTTGTCAACCGTATTAACTTGTTATAATAACTTGCGGGTGAATGCAGAATGTAGCTTATGCAACGTTTTGAGCTACTTTTTTCGATTTAAGATTTCGCAGCCCTGCCCTTAGATAGCTTAGGGTTTGCTAACCCGCGATCGCCGCTTAGCCAGTCTGGAAACCATCCTTGCAAACTTCAGAGCGACTTTATGAGCTTAACCACCGTCAAAGCTGGCTCCCTTTCGATCGTCACCAGCGATTTTTACGCCAAACCAATGAGCTTTCTAGAAGGCGATGCGCGTTTAGGCTATGAACCAGAACTGGCTCGGCTCGTCTGCCAGCAGTTGGCATTAACCCCGGTCTGGCACAATTTGGCGATGGAGAATTTTTACACCAGCCTGACGACGGGCGATTACGATCTGGTTTGGTTTAACCAGGCAATTACGCCAGAGCGGCAGACCAAAGCCTTATTTACCCGACCTTACGGGCTATTTGATGAGGCGGTTTTAGTCCGGCAAGGCAGCCCGATTCAATCGGCAGCAGATTTAGCAGGCTTAAAGGTCGGAGGCTTAGCCGACAGCACCAACTTAGAGCTAGCCCGCAGTTTTGGCAATGCTGAAATTATTGCTTTTCCGGGTAGCGATCGCGTGTTGCCAGAAATGCTAGCGGCCCTCCGCCAGGGCGAAATTGAGGCGCTGATTGACGATGAGTTGGTGCTGCTGGTAGCCGCCGAAGAAGATCCCAGTTTGCAGCTTGCCTTTAGCGTGGAGACTCGTGTCCCATTTGCGATCGCTGCCCGCCCGAGTGATTCAGAGCTAGTCAACGCCATTAATCAAATTCTAGAAGGGCTGATTGCCGATGGCTCAATGGCTGCGCTCTGGCAAACCTGGATTCCCCGGAAGACCTTCCCGTTTTAGGGCTTGTTTGGTTCAAACTGTTGTTTTTGGGCTGAAAACGCACAGTTCGGGCGATCTGCAACTATTGTTGATAATCACCGATCGCCTGAATTGCTTCTTCGCACCATTCCACCCATTCTGACTCGTAGCGAATCCCGCGTCGGAGGGCTAAATGATAGAGCCTGGCTTCGTAGGACAGCGACTTCGCCCCAGCAGTGAACACGGTTGGAAAATCTGTGGCTTCCATTGCCTTGAGGGCATTCAGACCGGCTTGATGAATTTGCTGGCGGCGGGCTAGCTCAGCAATTAGGGCGGTGGGTGGAACCAGAAAGCCGGATTTTAGCTTGGCCATCAGCTCTTCCCGAATTGCGGTGGGCTGGCTAGGCTGAAGTACCCAGGCTGTCAATTCTTGCCGACCCAAATCCGTAATGCTGTACACCGTTTTGTTTGGGCGCTGGGTTTGGGCGATCGTTTCCGAACACGTCCAGCCCTTCTTTTCCATTTCTCGCAGTTCTTTGTAAACCTGCTGGTGGGTGGCTCGCCAGTAGCAGCTAATTTGCTCATCAAAGCACTTCACCACGTCGTAGCCGCTTTGGGAACCATCCACCAACAAAGAAGACAATAGCGCATAGGCTAAAGCCATTTCAAAATCTCCGCTTGACTAATTTAGTGTATGGCATTTATGCTTTATGCAGCTTATTTAATATTAAAATATTTGCATATTATTTGAATCTTAATTGAATTGTCTATAACCAGGCTGTTAAGGAGATCAGCAATGAGCAGTGGAATGCAGAATCTGAAGCCGCCGCGGCAACTCTTGCCGAAGACGACGAGAGGGAAAATATTAGTAGCGGGGGGGGCAATCGCGGCCACAACCCTAATTGCGTTTACCCTGTTCCGCCCTGCTCAGACCACCGATCAGCCTGCTCCCCAACCGATTGTGGCCAAATATGTGACGGCCCTGGGGCGATTGGAGCCGCAGGGAGAAGTGATTAAGCTAGCCACCTCAACCGCCGGTAGTCGAGTCACCCAACTCTTGGTTCAGCAGGGCGATCGCGTCCAGCCCGGTCGGGTAATTGCGATTCTGGACTCCCGCGATCGCCTGCAAGCGGCCCTCAAGCAAGCGCAGGAACAGGTGCTAATTGCTCAAACCAAGCTGGCCCAAGTCGAAGCTGGGGCCAAAACGGGTGAAATTAATGCTCAGCGGGCCACGATTGTCCGATCGCAGGCCCAGCTTCGAGAAGATGTCTTAGCCAAAACCGCTGCGGTGAGTCGGTTAGAAGCCGAAGTCAAAAACGCGCAAATTGAGTTTCAGCGCTACCAGAAGCTATTTCAAGCTGGGGTGGTTTCCGCCTCTCAGCGAGACAGCAAGCAGTTGACCCTCGATTCGGCAATGCAGCAGCTACAGGAAGCTAGGGCAATGCGGGCCCAGTCGGCTGCCACCTCTGCGGCTCAGGTGCAAGCCGACCAGTCTACCCTGGCCCAAATTGCCGAAGTCCGTCCGGTAGATCTGAATGCCGCTAGAGCAGAAGTCAAAAGCGCGATCGCTGCTGTCCAGCAAGCCCAAGCCGACTTAGATTTGGCAATCATTAAAGCGCCCAGAGCCGGGCAAATCATTAAAATCTACACTTGGCCGGGCGAAGTGGTGGGCGATGATGGGATTGTCGAAATGGGGCAGACCGCCCGCATGTACGCTGTAGCCGAAGTCTACGAAAGCGACCTCAAGCACGTCAAACTCGGTCAGCCGGCCACCGTGACAAGTGAAGCCTTTGACGGCAAAGCGACGGGCACCGTTTCTGAAATTGGGCTGCAAGTCTACAAGAAAAATGTCCTGGATACTGACCCGACTGCCGCCGCTGATGCCAGAGTGGTGGAAGTAAAAGTTCGGCTCGACCCTGCCAGCAGCCGCAAAGTGGCTGGTTTCACCAATCTGGATGTAACCGTTAGTATTGCGCGAGGGAACGGATGAAGATGCAGTTCAAAACTCCCCTGGCTTGGTTGCAGGTCAGCCGCGAACGGGGGCGACTGATGGTGGCGATGGCGGGAATTGCCTTTGCTGACATGCTGATGTTCATGCAGTTGGGCTTTCGGACAGCCCTCTACGAAAGCAACACGCTTCTGCACCGCAGTCTGGATGCCGACTTGGTGCTGATGAACCCGCAGGGACGCAATATTACCAACCTGACTCATTTTCCCCGCCGCCGACTGTACCAAGCCCTCAGCTTTCAGGGTGTGGCTTCAGCGGAACCCTTCTACGCCGATTTTCTGGATTGGAAAAATCCGCAAACCCGGATCAAGACTTCGATTTTAGTCCTAGGCTTTAACCCGGAAAAATCTGCCTTCAAGCTGCCGGAAGTTGAGCAAAACCTCGACAAGCTGAAGTTCCCAGACACAATGCTGTTCGATCGCGGCTCCCGTGGCGACTATACATCTACTTTAGAAGCACTGGACAAAGGACAGCCGGTGACGACGGAGATGCGCGATCGCAAGATTACGATCAACGGGCTGTTTATCTCCGGGGCTAGCTTTGCGGCGGACGGCAACGTGATTACCAGCGATTTGAATTTTCTGCGGGTGTTTGACAATCGCCGCTCGAATCAGGTCAGTGCGGGCTTGATTAAGCTCGAACCCGGCGTGGATCCAAAGCAGATGGCGGCGACGCTGCAAGCCAATCTGCCCAAGGATGTGCGGGTGCTCACCCTGGCTGAATTTGCCAAAGTCGAAGAAGCCTACTGGGCCAATAACACGCCGATTGGGTTCATTTTTACCCTGGGAGCGGCGATCGGGTTTATTGTCGGGATTGTGATTGTCTATCAGATTTTGTCCTCCGATGTGGCTGATCACCTAGCCGAGTACGCCACCTTAAAGGCAATGGGCTATCGCGATCTTTATTTGCTGGGGGTTGTGTTTCAGGAAGCTCTGATTCTGGCCGTTCTGGGCTTCTTTCCCGGGTTTGGGATTTCCTATGGGCTGTATGCCTTGACCCGTGGTGCCACCAATCTGCCGCTGTTTATGACTCTTGACCGAGTCATTACGGTATTAATCTTGACCATCATCATGTGCGCTTCCTCTGGGGCGATCGCCACTCGCAAACTCCGCTCTGCCGATCCGGCTGATATTTTCTAGTGTTGATCTTTGTAAGTGGGAATGATACCGAATGAACTCGTTAGGACAGCCGACAATTGCGATCCAAAACCTTGATTTTTACTATGGTCAGGGCAATTTGAGGAAGCAAACTTTATTTGATATCAACCTGGAAATCAATGCCGGTGAAATTGTGATCATGACCGGGCCTTCCGGTTCCGGCAAAACGACGCTGCTGACTTTAATTGGCTGCTTAAGGTCAATCCAAACCGGCAGCCTCAAGATTCTCGGTCAAGAGCTGGCTGGAGCTAGCAAAGAGCAAATGATCCAAATTCGTCGCTATGTTGGCTATATTTTTCAGGCTCACAATTTGCTCAAGTCGCTGACGGCCAAACAAAATGTGCTGATGTCTCTGGAACTGCATTCGATCGCGATCGCCCAAACTCACCAGCAAGCCGAAACCATGCTGACAGAGGTCGGACTGGCCGATCGGATGGATTACTACCCAGCCAATTTGTCTGGCGGTCAAAAACAGCGGGTAGCGATCGCCCGTGCCTTGGCCAGTCATCCCAAGCTGGTGCTCGCAGATGAACCGACGGCGGCCCTCGACAAAAAATCTGGGCGAGATGTGGTGGAAGTCATGCAAAAACTAGCCAAAGAGCAGGGCTGCACGATTTTGCTGGTTACCCACGACAATCGGATTCTCGACATTGCCGATCGGATTCTTTACATGGAAGATGGTCGCTTAGCAAGTCAGTCTGGCACCCTGGCTTTGACGGAGGGATAGTTTAGGACTGAAGTGCAGCTACCTCACCTCCACAGGAATGGGGAAGACGCCACAGGATTATTGGGTTGAGCCAGCACTTGCGGATCACCCCCACAAGTGTGGGGAAAATCGCCGTCGAGCCACCTCCCTTAGAGGAAAACGACCACATTGAGAGCAATGACCAGCTTCTTGGCGGAGCACCCCCACGGATGTGGGGAAAACTCCCACCAACATCGGCAAGAGCATCTCTAGAGCGTCGGAGCACCCCCACGGGTGTGGGGAAAACGGGAAAGGAGCGGCGTTTTTAATAGCAATCAGCGGAGCACCCCCACGGGTGTGGGGAAAACGCCGCTGTGTCAATCACCAGTAACCAGGTTCTAAGCGGAGCACCCCCACGGGTGTGGGGAAAACTGAGCTCAGAGGGTGCTGAGGGAATCACGTCACATGGAGCACCCCCACGGGTGTGGGGAAAACGCTCAACGCCTTCACGGCTCAGCTGTTTGGCAACGGAGCACCCCCACGGGTGTGGGGAAAACCGTGAACATACCTGATCACAGGCTCAAACGTACCGGAGCACCCCCACGGGTGTGGGGAAAACGTGCAAAAATAAAAAAAACTTTGCAACCGAAGTAACTGGAGCACCCCCACGGGTGTGGGGAAAACGATACCAAACTGCTGCGGCTGTTGTTGTTGGGGGAGCACCCCCACGGGTGTGGGGAAAACGCTTAGAGAATACTCGATTTTACTGGGTTTTGACCAACAACATCCCCTCTATGTCTATGAGGCGGCGGGATGGATTGCCGAGCATTTTGGCATTAAACCCCTGCTCTGTGTTGGTTGGATAGATCATCACGGCAGACCCCTTGCCGAGTTTCTGCCCAATCAGATGCCAGAGTTCATCTCTGACCAAAGCAGATATCTTGCCAGTAAAAACGCCAGCTTTAATCTCTAGCAACCACCGACTTAGCTCGCCCCGCAGGCTGGGGCGGACATTCTCAAGGATAAATACAACCATTACTCAGACTTCTCCGACCAGTCCTTACCGCCTTCAACCTTCTCTAATTGGTCATCCCAAAGAAAACAAACAGGTTCAACCGTCTCATCCGCCCCTGCGTATTGCAAAAGCTTGTCCACATCTGGAATCAAGCGCTGCATCAAACGGGCTTGGTAAAACTTTTCGCGGCACTTGCGGCGGACAATTTCATCTAGGTCAAAATAGGTATCAGCTACGGCTTCAAAAGCAGCCGGAATTGAAGTTTCAGCCTTGTACAAATCTGCAATGTCATAGACAAACGCAAGGGGTTTACCCGTGTGGATAAAGCCCAGCCCAGCCGAGTAACCCACCGCATTGAGAGCAGAGTGACAAACGGCATAAAGACAGGCATTGGCGATCGAGAGAGCTTTGTTAATTGGGTTGGCATCATGCCAATCTTCCTGCTTGTAGTTACGACCTTGCCAATCAACTCCCCTTTCCTGGCTGAGTCGATGATAAAGCGATCGCACCCTGACGCCCTCCAAACCACGAATTTGCTGAAGGGTCAGATCCGGTGATAAATCTTCCTGAAAACGGAACTGATACATGCGTCGGACAATTTGTAGCTGCTGCATCGAATCAGCCCAAAGCCGAGCCTGATGAAATAGCCGTTCCGTATTACTACTGCTGCCACGCCCACTGGTGTAAAACCGAAAATCATCCGCTCCGACCCACTGCACCTCACAGGCATTGTCTGCCAGGGTTTTGATCGCAGCATGAGTAATCGAAGTGCCAGGCCCAAGCATCAGGGTGGCAATACTGGCACAGGGAATGCTAAAACGATTTTTGCTTTGGAAGATTGCGATCGCCTGATCATCCTGTTCAATTCGGCAGTGTTCAAAGTACAAAAACGTCATGCAGTCACGGACTTTTGGCAGTGCGCGTCGTCTAGCCATATTGATTTCATCCTCAGGAAAACAGTTGATTTTGTGATCATGAAAACGCGGTTTCAGGGGTTATGAAAGGAGTCGAGCGATCGAGAGTAAACCGCACCCGTACGATCGCCCTCGCCCAATCCCCTGCTGGAGGGTAGCCCTAAATTGGGTTAGATCGGTAATTTGCAGAATCCCCTGGTAAAGAACGGTCAAAATTTGAATCGGGGGCATTCCTTTGGTTTTGATGCCATAGACATTAGGCGAAGGAATGATATCTACACCCTCAACGGCAAAGCCATGTTGAGCTGCTTGGCGCTCCAACCAAGTCAATTAATTCTGGTGGTCTTAGGACAACAGCCCCCCTGCCATACCCCAATACCCATCGCTTCAAATCGTTCAGCCCCCTCACTACCATTTGCAAAGTTAACGATCCATCTGAATGCTCCTGAATTTGTTGGCTGGAATGCCAGCGCCGTTCGCGGATGTAGGGAGCGGTTTGAGGATCAAATAAAATCGCAATAGTTTGGGGCACCCCGCCAGCTTCGTGCTGAAAAATCATCTCCAGATGTTTTTTTGCGTCAAAGTCTGGGTCTGGGATGAAAATTTCTGGAAGTACCTGTAACTGCTGAATTCGATCGACCCGAAACCAGCGAATTGCTTGGCGCTTGTGACAATAGCCAATCACGTAGAGGTTGGTGCCCCGGTAGATATGTAGCACGTAGGGGTCAAGTTTACGCTCAGACACTGCATCGCGGCTGGCGGTATAGTAGGTCATCTGCTACGGTTTTGTGCTTGCGGCAGGCTGCTTCTAGTTGATGCCAGACCTCTGAATTGAGCGGGGTTTCTGCCCCCGCTCGAAACAAAATTCGTTCATCAGCAACCTGTTGTAGATCGACCCAGGTTTGCTCTGGCAGACGCTCAGATAACCGGGCGATCGCTGAACTCAACTCCTCTCTATAGGCTAAACCTGAGTAAGCAGCCAGCATTCTTGCCCCCAAGGTTAGCGCAAACAATTCACCTTGGCTGAGGGAGATGCTAGGCAAGCGCCAGTCTGCATCGGTGTAGAAAAAGCCCTTAGACTGACTAAAAGATAGTGGTGCATGGAAGCGATCGCGCATAAAAGCCAAATCATTGCGGATAGTCCGTTCGCTTACCTCTAGCACTTCGGCCAGTTGAGCAGTTGTCTGTCGATGTTCAGAGCGAATCAATGCATCCAGTTTGAGTAATCGTTCAAGATGTCTGGACATATAAACTGAAGCAACAAGATAAAACTCATCCTAGCGAGCTTACCCGGCAAAAACGTTGCCACCTTAAAAAAAATTTTTCGATGGCAATTTTTTGACAGCAACATGTCCAAACCCCGCTGATCTGACTGATCCTAAAAGCGAGGGGCTGAATCTCTTTGAGCGTTAGATCACAAAGTGGAAGAACGCCTAGCCCTAAGTGACAGAATAGTTTGCTCTGGTTAGGGTGCAGATGTTTAGCTCTCAACGCCAATCGTAAACACAGCTTAGCTCTCGCTCAGACAGTTGCTCAGCCAGGCATTCCCTAAATTTTTCGGTTGGACAATGGGTTTTAGCCAGTTCTAAATCTTTTGGCTGCCGCGACGTGTAGGCATAGATCAACGCTAATCGCTCCTGGTTGACTGATACTTTGCCATGGTGAAACGTCTGACCCGTATTGGCGATGATGACCGTTCCAGCCTTGCCAGGACAGGCTTTCCATTTGTCGGCAGGAATAACTCGCTGCATCTGCTGGTCAGCAATGCTATCGATTCCTTTAAAGGATCGATAGGAAAGACGATGAGAGCGAGGAATGTATTCAAAGGCTCCCCCTGCTAAATCAACGTTATTCAGATAAACAATAATCCGAACCACATGATAATCCTCAGCATCTAAGTGCCACAAGTGGGTGCCAACTTGCCTCTGATTGGCAAAAGAGCGACGGAAGGAAACTCCAAGGTAGGCTGGGGGTAAGCCAATGCAATTTTCAGCAATATTTAGAATTCGGGGGTCTAAGCCCCACCGGAAAATCTCTGGATATTGAGTCATCAGATCGATCGGGTCTAACTCTGCAAAGCATCCAGATGCTTCTTTCTGATCGACTTGGGCTGAGGTAGCGAAAACAAGGCGGTGTGCAGCCTGGTTGGCAATTTGCTCTAAATCGGGCACGGAAGCAATGTCCAGCTTCTCTAGAGATGTTAAGTGTACTCCCTTGGTTTGGATATCTCGAATAATCTCCCGATCCAAAGGAAATAGAGGAGGCAAATAACTACGATTGCTGAGACGATGTATGTAATATTTTGTGCTGTGAAGATCTCTATCTAGCTTGGCTCGGACTCGATTCAGCATAATCTATAATCAACGGGGGTACTAATTTTTATGATATTTGATCATCCCTAGCTTGGATCGGGTTGTGATGGATCGGATCTGGCTAGAAAACTTGTGATGCAACTCTGACCTTTTAGTCATCCTTTTTGTTCCCGCTGGCTGGCATGACTGCTGCTGATCAGACTTGTCTTGAAAAAAGCATTAGTTGACTAAGCGACTCCAGTTGTCCTCAGCTTGTAAGAATTTTGTCAAGAAACGGGTGAGATTGAACAGCTCTTATCCGGTTTTTGCGCTCTGGCCGCAAACTGCGTCAGTGAGCAGATAAATCCTGTAAGCTGATCAGTCAGGTGCAAATGCAGGAAAGAACATGTCTGAACTGATTCAAGCGGTGTTAGAGAGTGAGGAGCGCTCAGATTTGCGCCAGTTCTTAAGCGAACTGCGCCTTTCGTCTGAGCAACGGTATTTGCTCCGCAATGACATTCTCAGCGCCTTTAAGACTTACTGTGACACGCAGCAAAAGCCAGCATCGTTTCATAAGTTTTCAGATATGGGGCGGTTGATTTCCTTTGTTCAAGAGCTGATTTTGGAGAATGGGAACACTTGTATGATTGTGCGATCGCAAATTGCCCGCCCAGAAGCGTATCAAATCTTTGAGGATTTGACCGTCGTGCCAATGACGATCCAGGAACTGCTGGATCTGCGCGATCGGCATGTGGGTCGCAGCCATCCGCTGGATGGAGACATCCCTGAAATTGACTTTCAACCGTTTTACGACTATTCGCCGCTGATTCGGGATGCCAAAAATATCGGCAAGGGCGTAGAATTTCTCAACCGCTACCTGTCCAGCAAGCTGTTTCAAGATCCTCGCCAATGGCAAGAAGCATTGTTCCAATTTTTGAGTTTGCATCACTATAACGGCTTGCAGTTGTTGATTAATGAGCGGATTAAATCGCAGCAGCAACTTTCTAACCATGTCAAGCGGGCCCTGCGGCTAGCCAGTGATCTGCAACCTGACGAACCCTATGAGACGTTCCGATTTGACCTGCAAACGCTAGGCTTTGAGCCAGGCTGGGGAAATACTGCTGACCGCGTGCGCGAAACTCTCGGCATTCTCGACCAACTCATTGACTCTCCCGACCATCAATCCCTGGAAGCCTTTTTGTCGCGTTTGCCGATGATTTTCAGGATTGTTTTAGTGTCCCCCCACGGTTGGTTTGGGCAAGAAGGGGTGCTCGGCCGACCTGATACGGGCGGACAAGTGGTTTACGTTCTAGACCAAGCCAAAAATCTTGAGAAACAGCTGCAAGAGGATATTGCTCTGGCGGGACTGGATGTCTTGGCGATCGAACCCAAGGTTTTGGTGCTGACCCGGTTGATTCCCAACTGTGAAGACACCCTTTGCAATCAGCGGCTAGAAAAAATTTACGGTACGGCCAACGCCTGGATTGTCCGCGTCCCGTTCCGAGATTTTAACCCTCACCTGACGCAAAATTGGATTTCTCGGTTTGAGATTTGGCCTTACCTGGAGACCTATGCCCTGGATGCTGAGCGTGAACTTTTAGCCGAGTTTCAAGGTAAGCCAGATTTGATTGTGGGCAACTATTCCGACGGCAATCTGGTCGCCTTCCTGCTGTCTCGACGGTTAAAAGTAACTCAGTGTAACATTGCCCATGCTTTAGAAAAAACCAAGTATCTGTTCAGTAACCTCTACTGGCAAGACCTAGAAGACAAATATCATTTCTCGCTGCAATTTACGGCTGATTTAATTGCCATGAATGCGGCAAATTTCATCATCAGCAGCACTTATCAAGAAATTGTCGGCACCCCCGAAAGTGTCGGCCAGTACGAGTCTTATCAAAGCTTTTCGATGCCTGAACTGTTCCACGTCGTCACTGGGATTGAATTGTTTAGCCCCAAATTCAACGTTGTCCCGCCCGGTGTGAATGAAACCGTCTTTTTTCCCTACACGAAGACCGAGGAGCGAATTGCCAGCACCCATGATTACATTGAGGATTTGCTGTTTAGCCTCGATGATCCAGCCCAGGTTTTTGGCAAGTTGGATGATCCCAGCAAGCGCCCGATTTTTTCGATGGCAAGAATGGATCGGATTAAAAACCTGACCGGTTTAGCCACCTGTTTTGGGACGAGCAAAGCATTGCAAGAGTCCTGTAATTTAATTCTGGTGGCTGGAAAATTAAGAGTGGACGAGTCAACCGATCACGAAGAAATCAGCGAAATTGAGAAGCTTTACCAGATTATTGATCAATATAATCTGCATGGCAAAATCCGCTGGTTAGGTGTCCGCCTTTCCAAAGCAGATTCCGGTGAAATCTATCGCACGATCGCCGATCACCAGGGCATCTTTGTCCAACCCGCCCTGTTTGAAGCCTTTGGCTTGACGATTTTGGAAGCAATGGTTTCAGGACTCCCCACCTTTGCGACTCAATTTGGCGGGCCACTCGAAATTATTCAGGATAAAGTCAATGGCTTCTACATCAACCCGACTCACGTAGAGGAAACTGCCCAAAAAATCTTGGATTTTATCAGCAAGTGTGAGCAGAATTCCAATTACTGGTTCGAGATCTCCCAACGCTCAATCGACCGCGTTTACAGCACCTATACCTGGAAAATTCATACAACCCGATTGCTGTCCCTGGCTCGGATCTATGGTTTCTGGAATTATACCTCCAAGGAAAATCGCGAAGATATCTGGCGCTATATTGAGTCGTTGTTCTATTGGGTGTTTAGACCGAGGGCGCAGCGCTTGCTGGAGCAACACCTGCAACGCTAAAGCGAGTTGATGGCTATTGATCCTGTCTGCCAGCAGAACCCTCTAAATTGCCTTAAGCTTTGGCGGCGATGGGATAGTCCTTGGTGTTTTTGGCACTAACAATATCCTGTTAAAGTATGGGTGGCTGACCGTGAGCCAATCCAGCTTCGGTCAAGCTGAGTTAAGATCGGAGCTACGTAAAATAATGTATTTACTGCTGATCAGTATTCATGGCCTGATCCGAAGTCATGACTTAGAACTCGGACGCGATGCTGACACTGGGGGGCAAACCAAGTACGTTGTAGATTTAGCCCGGGCCCTAGCTGAGCGAGCCGATGTCACCCAGGTTGACCTTGTCACCCGCCGGCTCCTCGATCCAAATGTCAGCTCCGACTACGCACAGCCCCTTGAACCGATCGCCCACAAAGCCAGAATTGTCAGAATTGAAGCCGGCCCTGAAGAATATGTGCCCAAGGAACTGCTCTGGGATTACCTCGATAGCTTTACGGACAACTTGCTCAGTTGGCTGAATGAACAGGGACAGCGGCCAGATATTGTCCACAGTCACTATGCGGATGCAGGTTACGTCGGGGTGCGCTTATCCAACCTGATTGGTGTGCCGCTGGTGCATACGGGGCATTCCCTCGGACGCGATAAACGCCAGCGTCTGTTGGCTAAGGGTTTGCATCCTGAACAGATTGACGAGCGCTACAACATGAGTCGGCGGATCGATGCCGAAGAAGAGGTGCTGGCCAATGCGGATTTGGTGATCACGAGTACGTTTAATGAGATCGAAGAACAGTACGGACTATACGATTACTATCAGCCAAAACGGATGGCCGTTGTACCGCCGGGAACCGACTTGACCTTGTTCCATCCGCCGACCCAAACAGACCTCAAGATTCCGTTCGCGGATGGATTGCGGCGCTTTCTGAATCACCCAGATAAACAAATTATTTTAGCCCTGTCGCGCCCAGACGAGCGCAAGAATATTCTGACGCTGATCGAGGCGTTTGGCGAATCTAAACCCCTTCAGGATTTGGCCAACTTGGTGATCGTTGTTGGGAATCGGGACGATATTCGGGAGATGGAAAGCGGTGCCCAGGAGGTGTTGACCAATATTTTAGTCTTGATTGATGTCTACGATCTTTACGGGCGGGTGGCAGTGCCGAAACGGCACCTGTCAAATGAAGTAGCGGAAATTTATCGGTTAACCGCCTTGTCCCGGGGTGTGTTTATTAACCCTGCCCTGACGGAACCGTTTGGTTTGACCCTGTTGGAAGCTGCGGCCAGCGGTATTCCGCTGGTGGCGACAGAGAATGGTGGCCCGGTTGACATCATTGGCAACTGCAATAACGGTCTGCTGGTAAATCCGCTCGATCAAGCGGCGATCGCCCAGTCTCTCCTCACCCTTTTGAGCAACAAGAAGCAGTGGCAAACCTGGTCTCAGAACGGCATCGAGGGCGTGCGCAAACACTACTCATGGCCAGCCCATGCCGAAGCCTACCTGGCGAAAGTCAAGCCTCTGCCCCAGGAGCACGCGCCAATTCCAGAGTCACAGCCAGTCCGGCGTCCCCTCAGCAAACGCGCCATCTTTTCCGACTTAGATCAAAGCCTAATTGGCAATCCGGAAGGACTCAATCGCTTTATAGAAGTGATTCGTCAGAATCGAACCCGCGCCACTTTTGGGATTGTCACCGGACGTCGGTTGGACTCAGCTCTGGCAATCATGAGAAAAAACAGCATTCCCGTCCCAGATGTTTTAATCACTAGTCTTGGCACCCAAATTCACTATGGTCGGCAGCTCATTACCGATGATTTCTGGGCAGAGCACATTAACTACCTGTGGCAGCCGATCTCGGTGCGGAGAACGCTCCAAGAGCTGCCCGGACTGATTCCACAACCCTATAGCGAACAGTCTCGATTTAAAATTGCCTACCACTATGACCCGACGGTGGCTCCGCCCGTCGAAGAAATTATTGCCCTGCTCCGCACCAAAGAACTGACGGCAAACGTGATTCATGCCTTTGGTCAGTATCTCGATATTTTGCCAGCCCGGGCCAGTAAGGGGCAGGCTCTGCGCTATGTTGCCCAGCGCTGGGATATCCCGCTCGAAAATATTCTGGTGGCGGGTGGCTCCGGTGCAGACGAGGATATGATGCGTGGCAATACCTTGGCCGTAGTGATCGGCAATCGGCACTATCAAGAACTTTCCCAGCTAGAAGACCTAGAGCAGATCTACTTTGCCACCCAGGATCATGCTCTTGGTCTGCTGGAGGCGATCGACCACTACGATTTCTTTAATGCCGGTGAGGTATTGGAGAAAACCTAGTCGAGCGGCGGCGAGATAGCTCTCACAACTAACTTAACGGAGTCCTCAGTTTCTATCATTAATTTGAGACTGCACCTGCAAACTTCTGTATCTCTCAGACAGAGTTATGGTATGGATATTCCTACTGTCTGAACACGTTTAACGTGCTTTCATTCTCAAAATTGTCTGGAGATAGCCATGACACCGACTAATTTGCCATCTATTGGCGGCTTGAGCGATCAGCTAAAAGCTTGTCACCAAAAGCAGTTTACTGGCAGACTGAGTGTGCAGGCTGTGAATCATCAACAATGGAGCCTTTACTTCAAGTTAGGACGCTTAGTTTGGGCAAATGGCGGCGGACATTGGTTCCGGCGCTGGCGGCGGCTGGTGAATCAGCATGGTTCTCGAATCAGTCACCTCGGTGCCAGCTTAAAAACCCTGGAGGTAAATCAGCATCAAGATTATGACCTCCTGATGCAAGGGGTTAAAAGTCAGAGTTTGACCGGGGCGGAATCTGCGCATATCGTGCGCGCTACGGTTGCCGAAGTTTTATTCGATATGCTGCAACAGGAAGCGGTGGGAGCGTTGACGTTCACGGCTGATAATCAAGACCTCGACATTCCTTTGCTGTTAATCAATCCAGAGCAAGCGGCTTCAGAAGCAAAGCGGGCTTGGAATACCTGGAATAACGCTGGGCTAGCGAATGTGTCTCCTAACCTGGCACCAATTTTGCGCCAGCCAGAGCAATTGAAGCAGCAGTCTTCGGCCAGTGTTTACGAGTCGTTGGTGAAGGCGATCGACGGCGATCGAACGCTACGAGACTTGGCCCTGCTGCTGAACCAAGAATTGCAGCTATTCACTAAAATGCTGAAACTCTACATCAGCAAAGAATGGATTGGGCTAGTTGAAGTGCCTGATTTGCTGCCTGTGGTTCAGCCAGCTCAGCCATCGCCTCCAGCCTCAACCGAGCCATCTGTTGAGCAGGCTCGACCAGGGAAAAAATTGCTAGGGTCTGATGCACTGCCTAAAAATTGGGCTGTGGTTGCCGCCTTGTGTGCGTTAGTTGCGGGTGGCGGCTATATTGCTTGGCAACTGATGGCTCAAAAAAATCCAACTTCTGCGGGGCTAACCAGTCGTGTTCCGGCTGGAACCAAAACGCTGACCGTGGTGGGAGATGCCTTTAGTGGGCACAGCACCTTTCGGAGCGCCGGATTCCAGGAGGCGCTGAAACAGGTTGGGATTAACTTAAAGTATCAAAATGCCTCTGACCAGCAGGGGGCAGCGCTGCTGAATCAGGGGCAGGCAGATTTAGAGTTAACCAGCCTCGATCAATTCCTGCGCCTCCAGCCCCAGGGCAAAATTGTCGGGCTAATTAGCCGCACGGTCGGAGCAGATGCCCTAGTTCTAAATACCAAGCAGTATCCTGAGCTAAAATCTTTGGCGGATTTAAGCCAGCTTGTCCAGCAGGCGCGATCGCAAGGTCGGCAGTTGGAATTGGCTTTGCCAGAAAGCACTCCCAGCGAATACTTGGCGTTGCTGCTGAGCGCTAAATTTGATCAGTTTAATCTCTCCGACTTTCAGGTCAAGCCGGTGGGCGATGGGGCGGAAGGCTGGAAATTACTGCAAGACCCAAATCAGAAAATCGCCGCCGCAATTCTGCGGGAACCTGAGCTGACCCAGGCCCGGAATCAAGGCTACACAGTGGCTCTATCGAGCCAGGATGTGCCGAGAGAAATTGTCGATCTGATTGTGGCTTCTGATCGGATGCTGCAAGACCAACCGGAAACCGTCGAGAAATTCCTGACGGCCTATTATCGCCAAGTCGATGCAGATGTCCGGGATGGCTCAACCCTAAGAGACCAAATAGCCAAGGATGGTGATTTAACGCCCGGCGATGCCAAAACAGCGATCGCGGGGATTGATTTTTTCACCGCGCCAGCGGCCAAAGCTTGGTTAAAGAATGGCCAACTCGCAAAACAGATTGACGCTACGGCGGCGGTTCTGACCTTATCCGGCAAGCTAGACCAAGTTCCCCCTCAGTCTACGGCACTGTTTACTGCCCAGCTCATTGAGCCAGCCGCCAACAACACAGAGCAACTGATTAAGCTGGTGCGGGCTGCAAACCCCAAGCTGGCTGACAAACTAGCCGGCGAACCAACGCCCTCTGTGAGTGCGGCTGGGCAAATGCCAGCCGCTGCCAATCCTGCCCAAAAAAGTAAATGGGAAGTCAAATTTAAGTCTAGTTCGACTTACGTCACCGATAAAGGTAGGCAAACCCTCAGTCAATTTGCCAAACAGGCGGCGGCAGATTTCAATCAGCAGAAAATTGCCATTCGCGTGATTGGGCATACCTCGAAAACTGGCCCAAACGAAGTGAATCAGGCCCTGAGTCAAGAACGAGCGCAGATGGTGGCTGACTATTTGTATCAGTTTGGATTTAAAGGCAAAATTATCGTCGAGGGCAAAGGGTCGAGTCAGCCGCTGCCCGGTATTCCAGCCACCGATCGGCGCAATCAGCGGGCTGAAATCTACCTTGATCGGCTCGATTAACCCCTCAACGCCAAACTGACAATTCGCAGCAGCTTTCCCCATGTGGGGGCTGCTTCGTAGTCAACCAGAATTGGCCCAAGCTGCCCCAAGGTGCAATGGCCGGCAAACCAAGCTGGCAGGGGGAAAATCCGAAACGGTGCTGACAGTACAGACTTTTCGGGATGATCAAACAAGTAAGTATTATGGACAACTCCTTGTCCAGAGCTAATTTCTGCCAGCGGATTGCCCGGAAATGCTCCCCAAGTTGTGGTGGTGAGCAGGAAGCCAACCCCAGTCCAAACATTAATCCCAATATTGCCATAGCGCAAAGCCGCGATCGCCCGCTCCAACTCTACCCGCACCCGTTTCTGGGTCGCCGGGTGAATCAGCACGACGCAAGAGAGATTGCCCCAGATGGTTTGGTTGGCAAAATTAACGGCTTGCTCCAGAAAATTGGCTGCATCGTTAGCCGCCAGGGCGACTTCGGCCAGCACGCCGCAAAAGGCTTCCTGAACCAGCGCATATTCACCGGCTTGAGCCGGCAGGTCAGCAATCAGTGTCCAGGGAATCATCGTTTCGGTGCGGGCAGACAGCGGCTGAGCCTGCGGATATCGATCGAGAAACTGCTGGTAGCGCTCTTGGGCGCCCGGATAGTAAGCATAGCGGGGTGGAATTCGCGCTAGCGCCTGTTCAACTTGGGCCAGAAACTGCCGACGCTGCGGCCAGCCTGTCGCCGTAATCAGAACCTTACCTGCAACGCAGTTAAAGCTGGCATTGTGAGCGACCATGCTGGCGACATGGCGAGCCTGCCAGGCTAAATCTGAAGCTGACCACGGGCCAGGCACAACCAAAATTGGCGTCACGCAGCCTAACTCGGACGTGATTGGTTTGGTGAACGGCGGTTGGCCGGCGGCTTTTCGCTCTGCTTGTTGGATGGGATCGCTGCCCCAGACGATCGCATCATGGCTGTGGTGGGAGCCGGTAATATGCACCGTGTCGATTTCAGGATGCTGGCAGAGATACGCTCCTAAATCGGCTCCACCGTAGACAATCTGCCACCAACCGGCGGAGATTAAGGGCTGAAAGGCTTGCGCTAAAATTGGCCCGATCGCCGCATTCACTGGGTTCATTTTGAGCAAGACGACTTGGTTTTCAGCAAACAGCTTGTAAAGGCTGTCCGTGGGGGCGATCGCTGTATTATTCCCCGCCCCCAACACCAAAGCAACTCGCCCCATTTGAGTTTGCTGGCGATAAATTGCCCCTTGGGTTGCGGGTAAATCGGGCTGAAGCCAAACTTCGGCTCGAAAGCCTCGCCAGAGCAATTTTTCGGGCACTGTGCGCGGAAACACGCGGGCGATTTTCTGCCCATTAGCGGCAGTGCGCCAATCGATCGGCTGCGGTTGACCGTTGGCTGCCAGGGCTTGAATGAGCTGCTGCAAGTTAGCCAGAGTCGTGAGCGGCCCACTTGTCCACTCTTCGCCAGCCAAATTTGAATTCGGATCAATCCCCTTAATCTGACAAGCAACCTCTACCCAGGTGGCGGCAACGGCCTGCACCCCGACCACGCACCGCCGCAGGTAATTAATTCGCTCAGGAATCTCGACTTCTAGCCACCGCTGTTTGCGATTGGCTAGGTCATGGACGATTTGATCGGCTTGCCAGCGATCAGTTTGGACAACCTTGCAGACTCCCATACTCAGCCACGATTAGCGAACGCTCACGCCAGTCTGGGCGCAAAAAAGCATCTAGCCGATAAGAATTGTTTGGCGCAGGGGAACAATAAAGCTAATTCCCTGTGAGTAAATTGTAATTTAGGACGTTTGATGTTTCTTGTTAATGACTCCAGCCCCACTCACGCGATCAGAATCAGGCAGTTTTTAGCTGTAGTGCACTTTGACGTAATGCCACGCATCATATCTGGCTTATATGCACTGTTCACCGCATTTGTTTAGATTTACCAACACCAAAAAAAGTAGCTGAGGATTGATTTTTAGCGCTTTAATGCCGTTTGCCATAGCCCAGGTGAGGAGTCGGGAATGGCAACTGCCCCGACAGTTTTGGTATAAAACTCAGGCGGGCCAACCCAACCGACGATCGCATAGGCGTAGCCCTTCGATTTCATGTCAAACAGGCTGAGGTGCAATAGGGCTTTACCCAAAGATTTTCCCTGGTGGGCTGGAGCAATGCCCATCGGCCCAAACATGCCCAACGCCGCCGCATCGTAGCAGGCAAACCCCAGCAATTCACCTGCTTGCACCGCAATTAAGCAAGTAGCGGGCTGGTTGGCGATCGCCCTAGCCGTTTCACTGGCCCAGCCGGGGCTGAATTGAGTTTTCACCCAATCGGTAATTAAATCGGTTTCAGACCCCAAGGGCTTGCGGAAGCTAACGCCTAATTGCTGGAGCCGATCAACCAGCGGCCAATCGACCTGCAAGTCGTAAAGCTTGACCAGCATATCGGTCATGGCGGATCTTAAGTAAACTGCTGACTTAGCATCATGGGATTGTGGACGGTGATTTTTTTCTTGTGAATTGAAATCATGTTTTGGTCGCGCAGTTCGCCAAGCAAGCGAGTCACGGTAACGCGAGTTGAGCCAATTGCTTCTGCGATCGCCTGGTGGGACAGCTTTAAATCAACGGTAATCCCTGCCGTGGTCGGTACGCCAAAATCGCGGCACAGAATTAGCAAAAAGCTAACCAACCGCGATCCCATATCTCGGTGGGCTAGGGTTTCGATCATCATTTCAGTCTGCAAAATCCGTGAAGATAGCCCCCGCAGCAAAACCATTGGCAGTTCAGGGTCTTCTTTCATCGCTTTTTCCACCTGCTCAATTGGCACTGACAGCAAATCGACAGGCGTAAACGCTACAGCGTGATAAAAGCGATCGGAGCGATTGCCGGTGATCAAAGACAGCACCCCAAACACGCTATTTTCGCGCAGCAAGGCAACGGTAATTTCCTCCCCTGCTTCGTAGACTCGCGATAACTTAACGGCTCCTTTGAGGATGAAATATACGCGCTCGGCTGGATCACCCGGAAAGAAGATTGTCTTACCGCGATCGAAGCTCTCGACAACGGAGGGAAACACACCACTTGCCATTTGACGGAAAACAGCCGCCAACGCAGTTTCTTTTGTCACGACCATATTTTTTTGTTTAACCCCGTCCTGTGGCAAGGTGCCAATTTCAGCAAGTAAAGCCATAAAGTGAAGATTGCAAATATATCAAGCAATTGAGAACACTTAAGCGAACTCCAGATTGTTTTTTTGTATTAACCGATACCAAATGCCTCTGTAGCCATCCTAAATCATTGGCGAGAGCAATGTTTTCCAGCCACAATTCCTCTAAATCGCCTCTATCAATCGCCAACCCGCAGGATCTGGCAATCAGATCTGATCGATCAATACTGGAAAGTGACCTTGCCTTTAATTGGGCTGCTGGCTATTGGTTGTACCAGGCTTTTTTCCAGCCCTGCATCTGCTTAATTTCTGCCTGCTGCGAGGTGATAATGTTTTGGGCTAGGGTTTTAATTTCAGCCCGCTGCGATTTTTTGAGCGCATCTTCAGCCATCACGAGTGCCCCTTGATGGTGGGGAATCATCGCATTGATGAAGCGCAGATCAAACTCAGGATCTGCCGCTCCCAAATCCATACTCATCATCATGCTCTGTTTTTGGGCTTCAGACATTGGCATCATGTGACCCATTTGTGAGTCGTAGGCCATTGGGGTAGCTGGGGCTTGGGCATACCACTGCGATCGCCACTGCTGCATCTCGGCAAGTTCTTGGTCTTGAGCTTTGATGATTGCCTCAGCTAGTTTTTTTAACTCTGGATGTTTTGCCTTGCTCAAGGCTTGCTTGGCCATTACCACTGCTCCCTGATGATGAGGAATCATGCCGTCAATAAACCGGAGGTCAAAGTTGGGATCAGCCGGGCCAAGATCCATGCCCATTGAGTGGTTGATGCCTCCCATTTCACCCATTCCGCTCGCCGCGGCGGAGGGCTGTGGCGTTGGTTGACTTTGTGAAGTCGCTGAACAGGCGGTCAAAGCCCCGATGACCACCAGTAGAAATCCAAGTGAACTTGTTTTGAACGAAATTTTTCTCATTGCCCTGCTTAAAGTTGGCTCAATTAATCCTGCCCCTAAATTTTGAACCCTCCAGTTAACTGGAAAGTCAATCGTGCAGGGGAGGGTGATGCCTGGGCGATCGCCCCTTAGCCAATCCTTTGATTGCGATAGCAACACAGCACGTTCAGCTGATTGGATGCGATTTATTGAATCCGATCAAGGGTGCGATATTGAATTGCTTCTGCAACGTGCTGGGTTTGCATAGTTTGATCATTGGCTAAGTCGGCGATCGTCCGGGCTACTTTCAGAATCCGATCAGTCCCTCTGGCAGATAGGCCCAATTGGCGAATTGCGGCCTCCAAAAGCTGACGAGTGGCGCTGTCGAGCTGACACCATCGCTTGAGATGGCGGCTTTGCATTTGGGCATTACAGCGCAGGCTGGGTTCGGCTTTAAATCGGTCAGAGGCGCGATCGCGGGCCACTTTTACCCTTTGGCGAACAGTGTGCGAATCTTCACCCGTTGATTGCTGAGTCATTTCCTCTGGCTTGAGTCGATTGACCATTACCTGCAAATCAATCCGATCCATCAGCGGCCCAGACAGCTTAGCCCAGTATTGCTCTCGCTGGCGGGAGGAACAGGTACAGGGCTGGACTGGATCGGCAAAATAGCCACAGGGACACGGATTCGTACTTGCGATCAGCGTAAAACTAGCCGGAAACATCACCGACTGGCGAGTCCGAGCAATCGTCACATAGCCATCTTCGAGCGGCTGGCGCAGGAACTCTAAGACATCTCGCTTAAACTCGGTCAGTTCATCCAAGAACAAAATTCCATTGTGAGAGAGGGAAATTTCGCCAGGGCGGGGGAAACTGCCGCCACCGACCAGGGCTGGCCCAGAAGCCGAATGGTGGGGGCTGCGAAAGGGGCGATCGCGCACCAGACTGCCCCGTTCTTTAAGCAAGCCAGCCACAGAATGAATCTTGGTTACTTCTAGGGCTTCCGCAAACTCTAGCGGCGGCAAAATACTCGGCAACCGCCGCGCCAGCATCGTTTTGCCACTGCCCGGTGGGCCAACAAAAATCAAATTATGTCCACCCGCTGCGGCAATTTCTAACGCCCGCCGAGCGTGGGATTGTCCTTTGACATCCCGTAAGTCTAGAGCAGAGTTCAAGCAGTCAGCCACATCTTCAGAGGGTGCAGGAGTGGTAACGGGCTGATAGCGATTGGGGTTATTCAGAAAGCCAGCCACCTCAGCCAGGTTTTGGAAACCGTAGACCGCCAATCCTTCCACCACGATCGCTTCGTTGATGTTGGCGGCCGGTAAAATCAATCCCTTTAAGCCCAGTTTTTGGGCCGCAGCGGCGATCGGCAATACCCCCGCGATCGGACGCAAGCTGCCATCCAGCGAAACTTCGCCCAAAAATAGAAACTCGTCTAATTGCTGTGAGCGCACCTGCTCAGAGGCAGCCAGAATACCCATACTAATCGGTAGGTCAAAGCTGGGGCCCTCTTTCCGCAGGTCGGCAGGCGTTAGGTTAATTACAATCCGCCGCATTGGGAAAGTGTAGCCAGAATTTTTGAGGGCAGCTTTGACCCGTTCTTTGGCTTCTTGCACGGCCGCATCGGGAAGACCAACCACCACAATTCCTGGCAAGCCACCAGAGACATCCACCTCAACCCCGACTTTAACCGCCTCAATGCCAATCAGGGAAGCACTCCAAACACGCGCCAGCATAATTATTGCCTACAGAAGGAAGATAGTGACTCTTATTATCGTCTGGGACGCCGTAAACTTCGGTAAAGGGCTAGCAACAGGCGATCGCCCATTGATTTTTGTATTACTCTACTTATCATCCATGCCAAACCGGATGCTCTGGATCTGAAGCCATAGGCTTCAGATCCAGCGATGACCTGCTGTTAAAATTGCTGGAATTGAATCTCGCCCTAGCCGAGCGAGAAAGGCAAAATCTGCCGGTGATTGGGCCAGTTGCTCCCGCTTGAGAGTCAAGGTCAGATGCCCGATTCCGCTAATTTATGATTAAAGAGAGATCGCTTTTAGACAGGAGCAGACTGATGAGGTTAGAAAAATTACAACAGCAGGTACTAGAATTGCCGATTAGCGATCGCTGGCAATTAGTTCAGTCCGTCCTGGCATCGATTCAGCAAGAAACCCTTTCATTGAGTGTCTCAAATCCAACCATCAACTCTTTGACTAATCTTGCCCCTTGGACACAAAATCTAATTGGCGTGATTCAGCTTGGAACAGAAGATCCAACCGAAACCTATGTGGATTTTCTGGAGGAGAAATACAATTGAAGAGGGTGTTATTTGATAGCGATGTATTGCTAGATGTTTTGGGGAAACGCCAGCCCTTCCTTCTTGCTTCTGCCTAAGCCTTGAGTGCAGTGGTACTCAGTCAGGTAGAAGGATACTTATAGTGGCGAACAGATTAAGGATTATTCGAGTAATCTACATTACTCCGCATTACTTCTATTCGCTCTTTGGCATGAGCTTCTAGCTCGTGGGTTACAAATCTAGGGCATATTTGATCAACAGCAAACAATCTAGCGTCAATTGCCATAGCAGCTTGCCGAAAAACTGAATATTCAAATTTGCCATAAATAGGGGTAAAGAATCCCTCTGTCTCAAGATTATAGATGCCTGTCCAATAATATTCCAAAGCTGTAGAGCAACTCTCGCCTAGTTTCTGTCTCAAGTCGTAAGGTAATCTAGCGCGGCTATCAATATCGACTGTTTGAGCTCTAGCAACTTGGGCAAACAGCGGAATTGAATTGAAAACAATCGAAGCAGCAGCAATAATTAGACCTTTCATGAGAATCTCATAAATTATAAAGAGCGCATTGCACACGAATTTAGTTACTTTTACTGTCGTAATCTTGAATTATCTGGTTGGCATTCTAAATCAGTCCATCAGTCCAGTCAAAATTTGCCCTGAATAAGATCACTGACCCTCAAATAAATTTCTCTGTTACTCAAAGAATTCCCAATCCAAGCATCCAATTTAACTAGTTAGCTCTGCGAGAGGATGCAATTAGACTGATTAGAGATCGCCCTTATTGATGACAGAGGCGGCGATAAACTGTGGCCAAGGCATCAGCATCGCCCACATTGCCAGGGAATAGAACGACGGGTAAGTTAGGAAAGCGGGGGTGATCGGGCGGGGTTCGGACGACGGAGCAACCGGCTAAGATTTGCCCCAGCAAACGAGCGGTTCGCAGCGCCAGTCCGGTACTCAGCACATCGTTCGAGGTAATACCGCCTTTGCTAATTAAAAAGCCAATGTCTGCCGGTAAACCCTGGACAATATCCATCAGCAACGCCGACACCGATGCCCCAAAGTCAAGCCGAGTCTGAGTATTCTCAAAAGTCAATTCCTGGCGACTGGTATAGACAACGGGGGTTTTTCCCTCGGCATGAACTTGGTTAACCTGGGCTAAGGTTTGGGCCAGCAATTGACCGGCATCTGCTTCGCCAAGCAGTTGACTGACTTCTACTTCTACGCCAGCTAGGCCTGGTTCTTGCAGCAAGCGCTCTAGCTGCTCAGTCGTTTTTTTGACGTGGGAACCTACAATCACGGCTCCCGGTTGACCATTGCGGACGTACTGCGACATTTCGGTGGCGGCGATCGCCTGAGGCGGCAAATTAGCCAACGCCGTTAACAGACTAGCTGCGCTCCGAAACAAAAATCGCTTGCCCTGGGCGGCGACGGCCAAAACATCTTGGGCAAACTGGTTCAGATCAGACTGAGTTTCAGCGTCTACGACCCCACACTGGTTGTTCTGAAGCTGAAGCAGGCGATCGCGGCTGCCTTGACGAATCTCTTTGAGTAAAAATCGCTCAACTTGTCCGGCCGCAATCCGCCCTTGGGTTTTCTCTTCGACGTAATCAGGCAGATAGCTGTGGTGGTAGGCAAAGACAGAATCGCGGGCAAATTCGGTTTGATCCACCGGCGTTGGCACCCGATTGATGATCAAATAGTGAATGCTGTCCCGGGTGATCCGCCCCCCTTCAAAAAAAGCGGGCACTAAAAAGTGGGCATCAAACGGGCCCAACTCAGCAGCGATCGCGTCGGTTTCAATCGGGTAGTGTCCGCGCAGGGTCGAGTCTGAGCGGCTGACCACCAAAAAGTCTTGGACTTGCTCAGCCGCGATCGCTCGCTTTAAGTTGCGACAGACCTCTGTTGTGATCTGGGCAGCTTGCTCTGGCGGCAAAGCCCGCGTATTGGTCAAAACAAAGAAAATTGGCGACGCATCGGCTAACCCCAACCGCAAAGTTTCCACATCCCAGCCGGTCAGCAGGAGGCAACTGTGTACCGTCTGCGACCCCGTTGGATCGTCATCCAAAACGATAATCTTGGGCTGAGTCGGCATGAGTTTTAGCCAGATAAAATTCTCAACCCATTGTCCAGCAATCTGAGCCGCCGATTCGCGAATTGATCTCAATTTTTATGACATTACGGAACGATCGCTCCAAATCAAAAGACTGCCCTGATTTTGCAGCGCAGTCTTTTGTAAACGATCTTAATTCTTCAGCTCTGACGTTTATGGCAGAGATTTTGGCATTGATGGCGAAGAGGGTGTGGTTGGCCCAGAGGGAACCGTCGGAACAGTGGGCACAGTTGGAGCAGAAGGCACAGTTGGTAATGTCTGCACGGATGGGTTCATTGGCGCAGGTGAATCTGACGGCATCGTCGGATCAGTTGACTTAGGAACGGTTGAATCAGTCGGCGACATTGAGTCAGATCTTGTTTTGGGAACAGTCGAATCAGTCGGAGTCATCGGGTCAGTTGACTTGGGAACCGTTGAGTCGGTAGGCGACATTGAGTCAGTCTTTGTCTTTGTCTTGGGTGCCATTGGATCAGCCGAGATGGCTGGATCAGATGCCGGCTTGGTCAGAGTCGAATCTGCAGGTGTTAGGGAGTCAGATTTTGGGTTAGAAACAGTTGGATCAGAAGACAGGCTCGGATTAACTGTTGCTTTGGGGACAACGGACTCAGACGATTTGACCGTAGGAGCAATCTTTGACGACTCTGGAGTTGGAAGAGCCTCGACTCTTGGCGCTTTAACCAAAACTGGCAAGCTTAAAATTGCCAGCAAAGGAAGAGTGGTGAGAAATCTAGGTTTCATTGTTGATGATTGTCCCTAAACTAATGAAGTACTTGTGAAAGATGTTTTGACATCCAAATCAGAATGACAAAATTCTTACTTCCACTCCAGTATTGATTGACTCCAGAGAGTGATAGTTCCGAAAAGTTATGCAAAAACAAGATCTAAAAATTAGAAATTCAAAGATGATGAACCCTCGTCATCATGACTCAAATATTTATGCCTAAATGCAGCCGATTCAGATTAAAAAGTTCCCGCTTTAACTCAAGGTCAACCCCCAAGTCTAGCAATTTCTTCTAGACTAAAATGCTATACGGCGAGTCTAAGCTGTCCCAGATTGTTTTGATCCCGATCAATGCTAACCCAACTTGAATATGCAGCCACTAGCTTGGTCTCCCCACCTTTGGGTACGAAGGTGCTTGAACCAGTCCGATCGCCCTTAAAGCTAGGAGTTTTAGCATCCGGTAGCGGCAGTAACTTTGCGGCGATCGCCGCCGCCTGTGCGAAGGATGAACTGCCAGCTCAAGTTCAGGTAATGATTTACAACAACCCGAATGCCAAAGCAGCCGAACGAGCAGCGCAATGGCAAATTCCCAGCCGCTTGCTTAACCATCGAAGCTATGCCCAACGAGAAGATCTAGACCATGCCATCATTAACACGCTGCAAGAGTTTGGCGTCGAATGGGTTGTGATGGCAGGCTGGATGCGAGTTGTTACCCCGGTGCTGATCGATGCGTTTCCAGAGCGAATTCTAAATATTCACCCTAGTTTATTGCCCAGCTTTCGGGGCGTGCGGGCGGTGGAACAAGCCCTAGCCGCGGGGGTAAAAATTACTGGCTGTACGGTGCATCTCGTCGTCCCAGAACTCGACAGTGGGCCAATTTTGACCCAAGCTGCGGTGCCAATTTTGCCGGGTGATACTCCAGAAACGCTGCATGCCCGGATTCAGGTGCAGGAGCATTTAATTCTGAAGCAGGCGATCGCTTTAGTTGCTGGATAGGGTTTGATTGTAATTTCCAATCTAGGTTTTTTGGCGGCTCCACCGCTAAAAACATGGTTCTGGACGTCGCTCTAGGCGCATAACTCAGCTCAGCCAGGAATATATGTTAGAAGATGAGTAGGCAGGCAATCGCCGTAGTTGCCGCCAAAGAAAATTGTTTTGGATTAGTCACCATGCCTAAGCCTAAAGATCGGACTCTGGCAACCCTTTTGGCCTTCGCTGGGATTGTTGTCCCTGGGTTACATAAGTTTTACTTGGGGCAGTCGCTCTGGGGGATGGGCTATTTATTGCCAGGTTTATTGTTCTGGAGCTTTCCAGCCGGGACAATTCCCCGCCTTGCTAGCCTAATTGAAGGAGTCTGGTATTTATTTTTGAGCCAAGAAGAGTTTAACCGCCGGTTTAACCCGGAATGGGCTGCGGTTGGTGTGCTAAGTTCTGGCAGCAGCGTTGATCCAACCAGAGTTGAAGCGATTGCCCAGGCCTTGCGCCAGCTTGACACTCTCCGCCAAGAAGGACTAATTACCGAATACGAATTCGAGCAACAGCGACGGCAACTGCTGGGTTGACTGTAACCAAGGGGATGGGCTAGACCTTAGACCTTGGGGAGCTGATCAACTTCAAAATACTGATAAAACTGGTCGGTGACTTGCAGCCAGTAAGAGCGACCATTCCGGCGTTTACTGACAAACCCCCGTTCGACTAGCTCTTGCACCTGGGGGTAGGCACCTGAGCCGCGCAGGTCAACCAGCTCCGTTTGAGCGATCGGCCCCTTGAGAGCAATCGTCGCCAAAGTTCGCATCGCACCAACGCCCAGGTCAGCCGGCACCAAGGTTTGCACCAATTCCTGGAAAGCAGCCCGGAGCTGGAGGCTATAGCCAGCTTCGGTTTCTACCACTTCGAGAGCGCTATCCCGCTGGGCATAGTCTGCCATCAAGTCCATCAGGGCTTCTTCAACCGTCGGGCGATCGCAGCGAGCAAATTCGGCAATCTCCATCACCTTCAGCGGTTGGGCCCTCAAATAGAGAATCGCTTCAATCGTCGCTGCCAAGGAGTGGGCAGACGCTGGGGGTTCGTGATGCTGTGCTTGGTTATCCAATGGTTTGATGCGATCGCAATCTCTAGGATAACTTTATACCGTTTTCCAGGGCCCCCAAATTGCTAGGGTTGTGCCTGGGGTTTGAATATTGACAAACATTGTTTGGCCATCGGGCGAAAAACAAACGCCCGCGAATTCAGATTCATTCATCGCATTGTGGGCAAACCGATAAATTTCACCTTGCGGGGTTACTCCGACAATGTTGTTGGTGTTAAACCCATCTTCGCAAACAATCAAGTCGCCAAAGGGGGCCATAATTAGGTTATCGGGGAAATCCAGCACGTTTTGGTCGCCGGACTCAACAAATAGTTCAATTATGTTGCTGCTGGGCGTATAGCGCCAAATTTGCCCGCCGCTGCTGTTACCGCCATCTGTGCAAGTAAAGTAAATTTCGCCCTTGCTGTAGCAAATTCCTTCGCCCCTGGAGAACTGAGCCGCGCCTTGGCTGAATCCTTCTTGACGCACCGTGTCTTCGGGCGGGTCTGGCTGCTCAATCGTGATCCACTCAGTCGCAAACTTTTGCCCCACCGGAAATTTGGTTTTGGTGATGGCTTGGGGGCGATCTTTGATTTTGAGGGCTTGCAAAATGCCGCCCGCTTGCAGCTTGCCCGGTTGAGTCGGCATAAACCGATAAAACAGCCCGTCTCCTCGGTCTTCGGTCTGATAGACAGTGCCTGTTGCTGGGTCAACGGCGATCGCCTCATGGTTAAACCGACCCATTGCTTTAAGGGGGATAGGATCGACCGGCCCACTAGCGCTGGCTAAAACTTCAAAATTGTAGCCGTGGGCTTGCTCAACATTGGTCAGATCACCAGGTTTATTCATAGCTGGGGTGGCGATCGCTTCTTCGCAGCTAATCCATGACCCCCAAGGCGTTGTCCCGCCGGCACAATTTCGATAAGTGCCTGCCAAGGAGACAAAGTCTCGCACCAAGCTGCGATCAGGAGCCACAATTAGGGTGGTGGTGCCCCCTTTACAGAGGGGGTCATACTGTCGGTCAGCAGCAGCGATCACCGCCGGGGCTTCATTCGGACTCAGCTCGTGGTTGCGAACCAAAATAGTTGTGTTGTTGGGGCCGGCAAAAGCCGCCATGCCATCGTGGTCTCCCGGCACCGGGTTGCCATCACTCATCTGGTTGCCGATCGCAGAAAACTCCCGATAGCTAAATCCTGGCGGTAAATCTAGAACTCCCTTCGGGTCTTTAACCAAGGCCCCAAAACCTTTGGCTTGCACAGATTGCCCTTGGGCAACGCGAGTATAAAGCGCTTGCAAAGGAGTCGCCAGCACAGTGCTGACTGTACCGGCCCCCGCCAGAGTTAAGAATCGCCGTCTAGAAAGCGCCATAATTTATGCCTACAGGGTGGTGCAAAAACCAAAATTAACCGTTCTTAATTTATCGTAATTCTCTGCTGCTGGCGGTTATCTGAATTACTTTGATTCCGATTTAGCTCAGCTCGGCGGCTGTTTGCCCCTTGTAACTTAACTCAATCGGCGCTGATCGTCAGCTTGGCTAAGATTTAACAAGCAGGGATAGAACTTCAGGTCGATGACTAATTTACTCTAGGTTTGCTTTACATCGTTTTCGGGGTTTCGTAAAATTTAGACATGCGCAGGCAAAAATAAATAAATTGCTCAAAAAAGCAATTGACTGGGGGTAGATTGGCGGCAATTTCCAATCCTGAGCTGATCCCCAAACTCGGTCTTAAGTCTCTAGAATTTGATTGATAGCCAAGCTGCTGTTTGAGTTTGGTTAACTGCTGTGTTGTCCCTGAAGTTAAGATGTTTTGGAATTAATCTGTATGACTAAGGTTTTTCAGGTCGGTTCAGCGGGGGTTAACTTAGAGGATCTGCCATCGCTTTTGAAGCGCTATCAGTTTTTACCTCACTTGTATCGCCAGTTGATTATTGATCAGGCGATCGCCGGATTAGAGTGCAGTCCTGAAGAAAAAGCGGTTGCCCTGGCCACCTTTTACGAACAGCAGCAAATTGCCAGCGAAGACGATCGGCAAGCCTGGCTCCAAAAAAATGACATGACCCTCGAAGATTTGGAGGCGCAGTCGATCCGGCATGTGTTGGTGAGCAAGTTCAAGGAAACTGCCTTTACGCCGCAGGTTGAAACCTACTTTATGAAGCGGAAGCCAGACCTTGATCAGGTGATTTACTCTCTGATTCGGACGGACGATATTCACCTAGCTCAAGAACTGTATTTTCGGATTCAAGAGGGAGAATGCGCCTTTGCTGACATTGCCCGTCAGTATTCTCAGGGCATGGAGGCTAGTACCGGCGGCATGATTGGCCCGACCGCTTTGAGTGCGCCCCACCCGGAGATTACCAGAATTCTCTCTAGCAGCAAGCCGGGCCACCTATATACCCCAGTTCGCTTAGAGCAATGGGTGATTATCCTCCGCCTAGAGCGACTGATTCCGGCTCAACTGGATGAGATGACTCGTCAGCGCTTAATTGATGAACTGTTTGAGCGCTGGTTGCAGAAGCAAACCCAGGCAGCCAGTCGGCAGGCCCTGGCCATTTCTCGCCATTTAGAACCAGAGCTGACAAGCGCAGTCAAAGTTGCAGATCCGCCCCCGCAGGCTCAGCAACAGCCCAAAGCTGATGCTGAGCCTGCCGCTATCCCTGCGCCACCTCCACCGCCGCTGAAGCTCCCAATTCCACCCCCACCCCCACTTCCGCCCCTTAGACAGCAGGCAGTCGAGCCTACCATCCAACCTCAACATCCCCCCCATAAACAACTTTCTGATCGCGGGATATCGGCCATAGACCCGGCAACTGTCGAGGTAGATACTCAGGGCTTGATGCAAATGCCCCTAGACGAGCTGACGGCGATCGTCGATAAACTGGGGCAGGATTTAGAAAAAATGTCTAGCTTTGTGAATGAGCAAGAAGAAGAACTGTCGCTGTTGGGCAAAACGATCGCTGCTTTACAGCATCAAATTAGCCGCGTCAGTGAGTATGAGCGGCTCACCTTGAGCGTTGACTTAGAAGCTGAACTGCAAAGGCACCATTTTTTAGACCAAGCCTTGCAGGGACAGCGCCAGCGGGTTCAGAAGTGCCAATACCTGCTCAATGTCCACGCAGATACATTGCAGAGTCGCCAAAATATGCTGAAACTGCTGCTGGATTTTTACACGCCTGAGGATCAAACGCTGGTCAAGGAAAATGCTGCCGAGCCGCTGAACCAAGACCAAACTTTTCTTTCCTTAATTAATTTGGTGCAGGGGGTCGTCTCCACCCAGCTTCAGAACCAAGCGGGTCAAGCACAAGCCGACGAGTAGTCTGAGTCAAGATATTAAATAGCACGAGCTGTTCAAAATCTCGATTGCTTTAGGAAGCGCGATCGGGACGCAGTTTTTGGGCCAGTCCTTGCAGTTTATGACCCGTGTTTTTGAGGAATTGATCAAACGATTGCTGCTGCTGTAAAAACACTTTGGCGCAGTTGCGACCGGGCATGCCTGAAATCGAGCCGCCGGGATGAGTTCCCGCACCGGTCAGATAAAGCCCCTGGATCGGGGTTTTGTAATTGGCCAGCTCTGGCAGCGGGCGCAAAAACACCATTTGATCCAGGGTCATGTCGATGTGATAGTAATTTCCCTTGCGAGTGCTCAGGCGTCGGGCCAGTTCGGCTGGGCTTTCGACCCGGCGCGCAATGATCGATTGCTTTAAGTTAGGCGCATAGTCTGCCAGCTTGTCGATGATCCGATCGCCAACTTTTTCTTTTAATTCATCCGTCCAGCCAGTGCCGTCTAGACCAGTTCCGGCTGCCCCAGCAATTTGATAGGGAGCAAAAAACTCAATCCAAAGCGTGTGCTGACCCGGTGGAGCCAGGCTCGGATCCAGCACGGAAGGGACTACGACATACAAAGACGGGTCGCGATCGGGAATCTGACCCATTTGGGGCAGGGCGTGGGCTGCTTCAACATGGTTAACCGAATCGGCAATTAAGACAGAACCAATTAAATACTCATCCCGGTGGTTGAAGTTGGTGAAGCGGGGCGGCTCGGTCAGAGCGCAGTCTACTTTTAAAATGGTTTCATTGTTGTTGATAATCTTGCGCTCCAGCCGCTGCCTCAGCTTCGGATCGGCCGCATCAAGATCGCCCGCTTCCACCAAGTCTAAAAACAACCGCTGGGCATCCAGGTTAGAAATTACGCCTCGACGAGCCAGATATTCTTTACCGTTGCCGACCCTAACTCCCACAGCTCGACCAGCCTCAATCAGCACCTGTTTAACCCGCTGATCGGTTTGGATTATGCCACCATAAGTTTGCACCAGCTTTAACAGAGCTGCGACTAAAGCCCCGGTTCCTCCCCTGGGTCGAGCCATCCCAGGCTGATGGCGCATTGCCATCATCATTGCCCCAATCCCGTTATTTTTTTGCGAAGGCGGCACGCCTAATTCAGCCGCTAGCCGGGCTAAAGGAGCTTTTATAAATTCTGAATCAAACCATTCATCAAGCAAGTCTGTGGGGCTAATCAGCATGGTTCGCAGCAGGTCTAAGGCTTTACTGGGAGGCAGCAGCACCGACAACAAACTTTTGAGCTGGTCGCGATCGTAGTTACCAGCAATATCGAACAAGGCGGCGGGTGGCGCGTTAAACAGCGGCGTCATCGCATTGACAACTTGATGCCAGAACTGCGTAAACTCAGCATATTTTTGGGCATCCCGATCGCTGTAGCGGGCAATTTCAGCGCAGGTTTGCTCTAGCGATCGGTGGGCCAAAAAATACTTGCCGTCGGGATGCGGACAAAACACGACCGGGTCACAAAACAAATATTCCAGCCCAAACTTATCCAGCTCTAGCTCCTGAATAACTGGGCCCAAGTGGATAAATTCATGGTCGATCGCGCACAGATTGAACTTAAAGCCGGGAGCGGTCTGGGGCATTGCCTCAACCGTGGTGGCTGCTCCGCCTGGAATTGAATGCCGCTCCAAGAGCAGGACGCTGTAGCCTGCTTTAAGCAGGTAGCCAGCGCAGACCAAACCATTGTGACCTGCCCCAATGATTACGACATCGTAAGTTTCCAACTTTTTAGCTCCCTGGACAACAGGCGTCTGGCATATGTAGGGCAACCGATTTGGGTGATCGCCACTTGCAGTAACCCTAAATAGTGTGAATTCTGCCTACAGTACAAAGGATCACGGATTGGGTAACACTCTCCTTTGGAGTATGCCAGGTTTTGACTGCGATCGTAGATTGTGCTCACTTGCTCAAATTTTTGCCAAAAAAACATTGATTTGCTGGAGAATAGACCGAGATTGCTTTTTTGATTTGGCTTTTTGACGCAGCGGCGCTTAACCTTATGGAGTCTTTGATTCTGGCAACTCTGATTGGGCTGGGAATTGGGATCATTCTACCTGGACAACGCAGACAAAACCTGGCCCTCTTAGACCAAGTCAATCAGCGGATTGCCGAGCTAGAACGTAAGGTTAATTTGCTGCTAGCCGGTCGGGCAACAGAAATCATACCCAGTCAAAACTGCCTCGTCTTGGAAGCTGTTCCGGCTCGGCAAAAAATTAAGGTGATTAAAGCGCTGCGCCGCCTGACTCAGCTTGACTTAAAAGCTGCCAAAGACCTGATTGAATCAACCCCTAGCGTGATTCCAGGCTTGACCACCGATGCCGCTACTGCCAAAAGCGAACTCGAAGCGGCGGGAGCACAGGTAAGCTTTAAGCAAACTTAGCGGGTGACAAATTTAGCGAGTAACAACGACAGGCGTATTGACCTTAATCTTTTCAAACAAGGCTCTTATATCGTTATTTTTCATCCGGACGCAGCCGTGGGAGACGGCTTGCCCAATCAGCGACTCGTTGGGGGTGCCATGAAATCCGACAAAACCCTTTGAGCCAACTTTGGCGAACACAATCAGGCGATCGCCGAGCGGATTGCCTGGCCCAGGCGGGATCACCAAGCCGCGATCAAAGGGACTTTCCCAGACTGGATTTTTAACCTTATGAGAAATTTTGAAGCTGCCGGTCGGCGTTTCCCAGCCCGGTTTGCCAACGGCAACTGGATAGCTGATTACAACTTGCTCATCTTCGTACAAATACACTCGCCGCTCACTCAAGCGCAAAACTAGCCTGAGCTGAGCCGATGTGTCTGGCAAATAACGGGCTACGCTTCCCAAAGGAGGCAGCTCCAGCGGCTTAAGCGGCGTAGAAGATGAAAGTGAAACGGCAGTTGGGACTAGCTCCTGGGGAGCAGCCTGGGCAGAGCCAGCCAAACTGGGCAGGAGAGCAACCAGCGCCGGGATTAGGAGTGAGTGAAAAAATTTGAGCGAAAGTGAGTGAGCTTTCATGCGTGATCAATGCCTAACCAAAACTTTTATCGACAACAGTAATAAATCTTAATAATTCAGCTTGCTCTAGCTAGACCTTTTTGGAAGCTGCACCCCCTTAATTTCAGGAACTCTGGCAGTTCCGCACCATCTTGTTCTGGGCAAGTTTGGGCTAGCAGCTTCCTGAAGACCAGCCCAAACTTGCAAAGCGGGGCAAACGGGAGTTTGCCCACTCTGGTGACTAGTAGAGAATGCGAGGAGGAGCTGGTTCGGGGGCGGGTGCTGGTGGTGCTGCCGGTGCCGGCGTAAAAGTAGTTGGACCACCAATTTCTGGCACCTTGATTGGCTCAACCGTAACGTAGGGAGCCATCTCAGGAATGCGATCGCAGTATTTGCGAGCGACTAAGTCTTGGTCAGGGTATAAAACAACGGCAATGTCATCGTCCACTTCCAGCGGTTCTCGGAACGGACGCGCCTGCTTGGCTTGCTTCATGTCAATGGTTATTTCATCACCCCAAGGCTGCTTGAGAGTGACCTTATCGCCATCAATGGCAGTGACGGTGCCGCGCACGCCAACGGGGCCAGCTTGGGCCGGAGCCTGAACGATAGCGACAGCGGAGGACAGCACAAGGGCTGCCAGAAGATTGCGCTTGGTTTTAATCATGGTGAACTCCTCATAGAACGTCAGAAATAGCAAAGGCAGATGAAAACTGTTGAGGCTCAACTAGGTAAGACAAGCTAGTAAAGCCCGTGATCATTTGCTTAGGTGCTGATTGACTTAGACATTTACGCTCAAATATGAATGGATGAACGTGAATGTTAATGCTGATTTTACGTATCAAAAAATTTTATGTCAACTTCAGGACTATATATCTTCAAAGTGGAGGGAGGCGCTTTACCATTAGGGCTGCAATTTCTAGCATTAATTTGCCTATTCGGATAGAGCAATCTGATGGAATTTATCGAATGGATGATTTCCCCTGACAAAAATTATGATTAATGAAGGGCTAACGATTTGAGCTGGCTGGACTGTCTAGATCCCACTTAAAATCATGCTTGAGACAGGTGGCGATAAAACCTTAGATTTTGGCGCAAGTTTATGCAGGCAGAGTATCAGCAACGACGACAGCGGTTGATGGAAAAAATTGGGACTGGAGTCGGCGTTTTTCGGAGTGCCCCCAGTGCTGTGATGCACAACGATGTTGAGTACAACTTTCGGCAAGACAGCGACTTTTTTTACCTAACCGGGTTTGACGAACCAGAAGCAGTCGCAGTCTTGGCTCCTGAACACCCAGAGCATCGGTTTGTTCTGTTTGTCCGCCCTAAAGACCCCGAAAAAGAAACGTGGTCAGGCCGGCGGATTGGGGTCGAAGCTGCCAAAACTGTCTACGGGGCTGACGCGGCTTTCCCGATCGCTGAACTGGACGAAAAACTTCCCGGCTACTTAGAAAAAAGCGATCGGATCTACTATCGCTTGGGCCGAGACAAGGGGTTCAACGAAACCCTCTTGGGCCATTGGCAGCAACTAATGTTCACCTATCAGAAGCGGGGAACTGGCCCGGTTGCCTTAGCTGATCCGGCCCCAATTCTGCACCCGCTGCGGCAGGTCAAAAGCGATTCAGAACTGGCCCTGATGCGGCAGGCGATCGCCATTTCCGTCGAAGCTCACAATCTGGCTCAGGAAATGGCTAAGCCTGGCCGCTATGAATACGAAGTGCAGGCAGAAATGGAGCGGCTGTTTCGGCTGCGAGGGGGCAATGGCCCGGCCTATCCGTCGATTGTGGCGGCGGGCGAAAATGCCTGTATTTTGCACTACACCGAGAATACCCGTCAGCTTCAGGATGGAGACTTACTGCTGATTGATGCGGGTTGCGCCTATGGCTACTACAACGCCGATATTACTCGCACTTTTCCGGTGAACGGGCAGTTTAGCCGAGAGCAAAAAATTCTCTATGAGCTGGTTTTAGCGGCCCAAACCCAGGCGATCGCCCAGGTTAAACCCGGCAACCCCTATAACCTAATTCACGATACGGCAGTGCGAGTGCTGGTGACGGGCTTGGTCGAGTTGGACTTACTGACCGGAGAGGTCGAAACCCTAATCACTGAAAATGCTAAAGAAGAAAAGCAAAAATACAAGCCCTTTTACATGCACCGCACGGGGCACTGGTTAGGGCTAGATGTTCACGACGTTGGCGTTTACAAGCACGGCGAAGACAATTGGACAATTTTGCAGCCGGGGCAAGTGCTGACGGTAGAACCAGGCATTTATATTAGCCCTGATATCGCTTTAGCCGAGGATCAGCCTGTCGTTGGCGATCGCTGGCGCGGGATTGGGATTCGGATTGAAGATGATGTGCTGGTGACAGATACAGGGCATGAAGTGCTGACGTCAGGAGTCCCGAAATAAGGGAAGAAAAAGTGCTGAGTGCTGAGTCCTCAGTGCTGAGATGGGATCAAGTAAGCTTACCCCGGTCTAAAGACACGGGGCTTTCACCCACGCTCTAGGACAAGGATTTTAACCCTGCTCAATGCACTACTCTTCCGTTCGGAGAACCTCATTGGCCCCTGAGCTGAGCCGAAGGGCACAAAACGAGTTTTTAGGCTGGCTTACGTCCTGGCTTCCCTAGGCAAAAACGGGGGGGATACTCCGCCCCGTTTATTGCCTGGCCCCTGAGCGTTCGACTGAGCGCTCACGCCGAAGTCTGAGCCGAAGGGCACCAAATCAAACAAAGACTTGGACTCCAGGTATTGTTTCTACAAGCGAGATACCCCGCACAGCCCCATTACCACGGTTTGCGTACTCTGTACTTGCCTGTCTGGGCGGGTGCGACCTCTAGTTGATAGCGTTATTAATTGACAGGGAAGCCATATTGGTTGAGTTTGTTCCAAAATTGATTCCATCGAGTTGGCGTTAAGACCAAGGTTCTCAAACTGAGTACGACTGCTGCCCCCGTCTCTTTCCATCGCATCCCAGAGCAGCATAAGCGTTGTTTAATGACGGTTTTGCAGGCGGCTTCGGTGACACCAGACCCAATCGGATAGTGCTTCTTGCGGTAAGCCGCATCGTTCATTTGATGGTGATGATTGCGAAAATAAGTGACGGCTGCGTCTAGGTTCTGTTGAATCGTTTTGGAGTGGGTTTGAGACACCGATAACTGAAGCATCTGTTCATAAAGCTGAGGTGCAGCTCCTGGGTCATGTTTGAGGTGATGACAACGTTGAGTCAGCCATTGCGTCTGTTGGGCTAAGTCTTCGGGGTAAAGCGCAATCGCAACTGCTCCGAGATAACCAGAGGCATGATAGAAATCTAGAATCTGCTCTTGGGTATGCCCTTGGAGAAACTGCCAGTTTGAGGCGGCCCCATCGGCAATCCCAATAGAGGGGGCTGTGGGGTAGCGTTCTTTGGTGCGCCCGGGATTGTAAAGTAGTTTGGGATCTCAATCTAAATCAATCACTACACGAACACCCTTGAATCGGACACATCCCCGGCGATCGCTCCTGCTGCACCTCAAACTTTCCCAGTTCCACCCCCACTTGCTCCGAGAACGCCTGTAACACCTGCTTGATAAAGACCTTTACCTGAGCCGCCGATAAGCCTTGGTCATGAATCGGCTCAATTGTAAAGATCACCTGGTCGCCCCGCCTCAACTCAGCTCCGATCGCATGTAAAGGCGCATCCACCCTTCCCCGATACAGGTGTAGCTCAGCGGAAGCCACCACGGGCGGGGCGATCGCCAAGACGACGGGTTCTTTCCCCGTGCTTTGGCGGTAGAGCTGGCGCTTGACTTGGTTATAGCGATCGCGATTCCGGTAATAGGTGCGGCGCTTATGGCACTTGTCGCCCTGCCAGCAGCCGGTGCCGGTGGGGCCGTGACGGGCGATCGCCGCTTCGATCGAAAGCTTGGCACAACGGTGGCATTTTTCAGACTGAGATTTGGGCATGTCTATCCCCGCAGCTATTTCCTGTCGAACCCTAGCGCCACAGCCATTCCAGGTTGAGGGTCAGCCCTGGTAAAACGGACTCTCCAGAAAGTGTGGCAGGGGCTTGCAAAATCTCAACCGGCTGCCCTGGACGATAAATTTCGACCTGCTTGTCTTGGGGATTGATCAGCCAGCCCAAGTGAATCCCGCTGACCAGGTATTCCTGCATCTTCAGCCGCGTGGTGTGCAGATTATCGGAAGGCGAGAGCAGTTCCACGACAAAATCTGGGCACAGGGGCGGGAATTTGCGCTGCTGGTCGGGGGTGAGGGCTTCCCAGCGGGATTTTTCCACCCAGGCAATGTCAGGAGAGCGATCGCCCCCGCCAGGAAGCCTGAAGCAGGTTGAAGAATCAAAGACTTCTCCCAGGTTAGTCTGCTCATTCCAGACAACAAACCGGGAAATGAGTTTGGCATTTTCTCGTCCAGTTTCTCCACCTGTCGGGGACATAATCACCAATTCTCCAGAAGGGGTGCGCTCAAACTTAATGTCGGGGTTGGCCGCGCAGAGGCGATCAAACTGCTCATGGGTCAGGGTGGTGATCGAGCTGAGGTCAATGGTAAAGGCTGTCATCGGTGTAGACCCTCGCTGAGGTTCAATGTCCAGTGTACAGATTGAAATCGGCCGGGTTCTCAATCTATTTCGATTTCTAAGGGCGATCGCTGCTTGGGCCAAAACCAAGCCTGATTCGTTGAAGCTTCAATCTGCAATCAACTTACGGCTCGCCAGACGATTCAGGCTAATCCCCTGTTCAGCCGCTTGGATGGCCAGTTCTCGATGCTGCTCCGGCGGAATTCTGACCATGAACCTGCCACTATATTGTTTTTGAGTCAATGGAGATGGAATCGGTTCCTGATGGGCGGCTAAATCATCAATGCACTCTTGCACTAACGCTAAAATCCCCGCGAATGTCGCTTGGGGGTCTTGATCGAGCCAACTCATGCCCGGAAATTCAGCACATAAGCCCACAAACTCCTCATCCTCTTCTGACCAGAATACGCGGTAGGTATAAAACTTAGCGTCCATTATCGGGTTTCCTTTTTCTTGATCGCTGCCAAGACTTGCTTGACTTGATAGGGTTTGCCCATCCCTTTTTTGGGTTGGAGATTAACGTAGGGTTCGCCTTCCCAGGGGGTTCGATAGATGCGATGGCTCCCGCCGCTGTGTCGCGGCTGGCCAAAGTAGTGGTCACAGACCTTACACAACTCAGTGAACGGAACCCCTTGGGGATTGTTAGCCATGTTGGCAAGGATTTTCTCGACACTGGCCATGGGTTACATAGTATCAATAATAATACTATATCATTCTGAGGGTTTCTTGTTCACTAGAGTTTCGCTAGAGTCCATATAACGACCTTTATTTGGAGTAGAGATTAATGACTATATTAATATGACTATGGTTATAATGGTAGAAACCCCTTTCGCTCGGAGACATTGAATGGAGCAAGTAGCCGCTGGACAATTCAAAGCCCAATGTTTACAGCTCATGGATCAGGTGCAGCAGACCCATCAAGAAATTGTCATCACCAAGCATGGTCGGCCCGTCGCCAAACTGGTGCCTGTCGAGTCTGACACCAAACGTTCGATTTTGGGCTATCTACAAGACACGGTGCAGATCCCTGGCGATATTGTATCGCCCCTGGCGGAACCCTGGGCAGCGGAGGTCTGATGGCTCAGGAACTGCTGGTCTTGGATACTCACATTTGGGTCTGGTTGCTGAATGGTGATGCCCAGCGATTGTCGGAAGAGGGCTTGGCAGCGATCGAGCAGGCTAGTCAATTCGGGCAGCTTGGGGTGAGTGCCATTTCTGTCTGGGAGGTAGGGATGCTCGAAGCCAAAGGGCGCATCCGCTTTGCTCAGCTTTGTATAGATTGGGTACGAGAGGCCCTATCTGTACCGGGACTGCGATTATTGCCCCTCACGCCTGAGATTGCGATCGAAAGTTCTCACTTGCCGGGTCAAATCCAGGGCGACCCCGCTGATCGCATTCTGGCGGCAACAACGCGCATCTTGGATGCCACACTGGTCACACAAGATCGGCAATTGCTCGACTATGGCGCTCAATCTTACATTTCGGTTATCCAAGGATAAAGTGAGCGACGGATGCTGGCTTCAGATTTGCGGTTCATATCACTAAGTGCTATAAATAAAAGGTGGGAAATAGCTTAGAAGTCTACAACACCCGATGGTTTGACCGTTGGGCACGTAAGCAGGGACTGAGCGCTTCTAGCCTCTGTGCTGCTGTGTCCGAGATGGTATCAGGGCTTTATGACACCGATCTAGGGGGTGGACTGCTCAAAAAGCGGATTGCCCGACCAGGACAGGGAAAACGGGGAGGCTTTCGCACCCTGGTTGCCACGAATAAAGGGAACCGCTGGATTTTCGTGTTTGGCTTCCCCAAAAATGAGCGCAGCAACATTGACAAGAACGAAGAGGAAGCCCTGAAGAGGCTGGCTTCGCACCTGCTCTCACTTACGCCCCAGGATCTTGAAAGGGCAAAACATGCCGATGAATTGGTAGAGGTACAATGTGATGCGGAAGGCGAAATCAGCAATCCTTGAAGCGGTTCACGAAACAGCAAAAGGGTTACACAAGGCGGGCGTGATGGATCAAGTCACATTACGGGAATTTGACCGTCTGTGCCTACCCCCAATCGAGCCATTGGAGCCAGAGCAGATCAAACAGATCCGTGAGGACTCGCGAGTGAGTCAGGCCGTCTTTGCGGCGATTCTAAATACCAGTGTGTCAACGGTGCAGAAGTGGGAAATTGGTCAGAAGCGACCGACAGGCACAGCGCTCAAGTTACTGCACTTGGTTCAGAAGCGGGGATTGGAAAGCTTGGTTTTAGATGAATCATCATGACTATCCCCGGCGTTAAACTCATTCCAATCGCTCAACCCCTAGCAACACCATTGCTAAGTAAAAAGCGATCGCCAACCCTTGAACGGCGATCGCTACAACCCCAACCGGCCCTAGCCGACCTGCGCTGGTCACGGGTGGAGGAATATCTAAGGAGTCGGGAGCTGCGGCCCAACACTCGCAAGGCCTATGAGCAAGAGTTTAAAGCGTTTTTGGACTGGACACAAAAGGGTTGGCACGACATCACGGCAAGGGACATCGATCGCTACAAATCGCACCTCAAGCTGAAGCCCTCCAAACGGGGTGGGGAACGTAAAACCGCGACCATCAACCTGTCTTTATCCGCTTTGCAAAGCCTGTTCAAGTGGCTCTGTGCGCGGGACTATATTGTCAAAGACCCGATGCTGCTCGTTGAAAAGCTCAAGAGCGATCCAGTGTTGCCCCAGGAATGGGAGCAGGCGGAAGTGACCGCCTTATTCGAGGCAACTCGGCAGCGGGGGCAGACTGCCCAGCGAGATCGAGCCATTCTCTGGCTACTGCTGCATGGGCTGCGGGCCAGGGAAGTAGAAGCGCTCAATGTGGGAGACTTTGACGGCAAGCGGGTGATGATTCGCCAAGCCAAGGATGACAGTGTGGGACAGGTGCCCCTCTTACCGGAAGCGGTTGAGACACTGGAGGGTTATCTAAACTGGCGACGTTGTAGGGGTGAAGGGGTTGAGCCAGCTTCGCCGCTGTTGTTGTCCGAATCTAACAATAGCAAGGGTCAACGTTTGAGCTATTGGGGCATGTACGCAATCTTGAAGGAGTTGGCGGCGATCGCCGGGGTAGCAAATTCGCATCCGCACCGAGGGCGGCATACCATTGCGACCGAGATGGTCAGTCGGGGCATTGATCCGCTGTTAGCTCGGCAAATCACCCGGCATAAGTCAGAGAAAAGTTTTGAGCGCTACAGCCAGCGAGCTTTGCAGAAGCAGGCGGAAGAACAGTTTTTACAGGTGTTTGGAGAGCAAGGATTGGGGGAGCAGCAGCGATCGCCCGTGGCACTGGAGCAACTGCTGGCAGAGGGGCGGAACTTGCCGGAAACCCTGAGCAGCCCGCTGAGTGCCGAAGACATTCAAGCGGCTAATCCGCTGCTTCCGATCAGGCAATCTTCTGCCAATGCCCAGCCAGAAGCGAAGGTCAAATTATGGTTGAGGGTCGAAAATAACAGCCCATTGGTTCGCGGTAAAACAAAAGTGAGACGGGAAATTGAGCACCGGATTTTGTCCCGCTATCAGATGCATAAACCGCTGAAGTCCGGCTGGGACTATGAGTTGATTATCCCCTATGAAGACGAGGCTGACTTGGAGAGAACGATTGCCGAACTCTACTGGGAAATGGATTTTGCCGCCGATCTCGATCAGTGCTTTATTGAGGCGCAGATCAGGGAGGAAGCGACGGGAAGGCGATGGTGAATCGGCGAGGATGCAATAATAATCTAGCGATAGTCCGGTCAGAATCATGCTAAAAATTACCAACCGCACGACTATTCCTTTCAGCGAAATTGAGCTGAGCGCCGTTCGCTCCCAAGGCGCAGGGGGGCAGAACGTAAATAAGGTCGCTACAGCCATTCATCTGCGCTTTGATATCCATGCCTCCTCCCTTTCGCCCCTTTACAAGGAACGCCTGCTCAACTTGGGCGACAATTGACCTTGCCCCGAAAAAGTGGACAATTCCCAAGAGTCGTCAACTCAGAAGCATCTTCACATGACACCAAAACCCCGCAGGCTATTTACAGACGAGCAGAAGGCTGAGGCCGTCCGCATCGTCAATCAATCGGGCAAACCCGTGAGCCAGATTGCCAAAGAAATGGGATTAAGCGAAAGCGCTCTGCGCAGATGGGTCAATCAAGCCCGGATTGACCGTCAGCCAAACCCCCAAGGGCAACTGACTTCTGCGGAACGAAAGGAACTGATTGCCTTACGCCGCGACCTGAAACGGGTTCAAAGGTCGCGAGATTTTCTAACGGCAGTGGCTTTAAGCGGGGGAACCCCGCCAACGCCCTGCCTCAAAAAGGCGGCCACCTTCTTGAGGCAGAGCGTTGGGCGGCTTTGCCGACTTGAAGCTACTGCCGTTGCCCAGGAAAGCTCAGACCCTTTGAGCTAATTCAGGCAGAGAAGGAAAACTTCCCGATTGGCTTGATGTGCCGAGTCCTAAAGCTGTCCAGGAGTGGCTACTACGCCTGGTGCAACCGCAAACCCTCCCC
>JAHHGS010000097.1 GCA_019359715.1 Aphanocapsa sp. GSE-SYN-MK-11-07L
GATTTTGGTCTTCTTGGCACTGTCCATACGTTTCCTGGGGGAGAGGTCAATTACTCAAAGTTTAGCGTTGCTTCAGAACATTAGTCCTAAGTACTTATACTCATTGCAAAAGTGGGATGCACTCCAGCCTATACTTCAAACAAGCTATTAGTTAATTATGCTACTGCATTTTACTCTTGCAGATAAAATAGTCTGATAAATCGCTAGGAGCGGTTCTCCTAAGCGATCGCTGTTGAAGCGTTTGAGCACGGTTTGCCGCGCTTGAAAGCCGATCGCTTGCCGCGCTTGGGGGCGATCGACTAGGTATTGCATGGCGTCAGCTAGGGCTGAAGCATCCCCAGGTGGAACCCCGTAGGCATCATAGTTGTGAGTAAATAACTCTGCTGCGCCGCCGGCTTGGGCAACAATCACCGGCTTGCCGCAGGCCATGCCCTCCACAATCGATAGACCAAACGGTTCGGGTTGGGTGCTGGCGTGCACCACAATCTCTAAGCCGCGATAAACCTGGCTGACATTGGTTTGAAAGCCCAGAAAGTCTACTTTATCTTGAATTCCCAGTTGGACTGCTTGGGTTTGCAGGTCTGTTAACGACCACTGCGAGCCGGTAGTTTGGTAAATTGGCCCACCAACAACGTAAAATTGGACGAGCGGGTCAGGCTTCTTACGCATCATCTGGGCGGCGGCAGCTAAAAACACAGTCTGCCCTTTCCAGCAAGCAAAGGTAGCGACTAAGCCGATCCGAATCAGGTTTGGCGGCTCGGCTGGCTTGGATAGACTTTCAGTTCCAGCCGGAGAAAAGCGATCGCAATCGACCGTGTTGTAAACCACTGCCAAGGGTAAGCGAGGCAAAATCGCTGCGGCATCTGTTGCCACCGATTTAGAAATGGCGATCCCTAACTTGGCTGAACCACTTAGGTGACTGAGCAACTTAGCAACCAGGGGGCGAGAGCCATAGTAATCGTGAATGTGCCAGATGATCGGGATGTTGGCTGGACTAGCGAGGGACAGCAGAATATGGGTTTTAATTCCGTTGGAATGGATTAAATTTGGATCAATCGCTCGTAGGATTTGGCGGAGTCTGATCAGGTAATTAAAGAAAGCGGGCAGGGCGATCGCTAGCCTTAAAACCAGTCTGATCGTCCCTGTTAGTTTGCCTTGCCCTTTTAGCCCACTATCACCAGACTGACTAAGGCGATCGGGCAGGGGCAACACCTTGACCTCTACACCCAATTCCTCTGCCAAAGCTGTCAGGGAACCACCGCCACAGAGGAGTAAGCAGAGCTGCCAGTCGGGGCAAACTTGTCGGAGCGCCTTCAGATTAGCCAGCAAAACTCGCTCAGCTCCCCCCAGATCTCCAATCGGATTGATAAATAAAATCCGCATGACTTTAACCCACCCGCCTCTCCGAGATCATCATGTATTTGGAAATGCGGAGCGCTTTCAAACAGATCACGACAGATTACTGATCACTCAACTTACTGATCACTTAACAAGTTTAAGTAAGTCTGAGCAATGGTAGCAGCATGGGCTGACCAAGCATATTTTTCTGCCTGCTGTTGTCGGAGGGGCGCAATCGGCGCTAAGGCTGGCTCGATTAAGAATTGCTCTAGTTGAGCAACCCAAGCCGGTATGTCACCGAGGGGACAATAGGCGATCGCGCTGCCCCCCACTTCTCGCAAGACGGGTAAATCACTGGCCACAACTAGCGCACCGCAGGCTAAGGCTTCAACGATCGGTAGCCCAAACCCCTCCGCTTGGCTGGTCAGTAAAACTGCGCTGGCTTGCCGATAGAGCGCCGCAAGCTGAAGCCGATCTAAGTCATGCAAATGCAAAATGCTGGTGCCGATCCCTAACTGGCTGATTTGCTGCTGCTGGGCCGCTGTCCAGTCGCCGCCAACTTTAACCAAGCTCAGCCTGGGCTGGCGCGATCGCAGCCCAGCAAAAATCTCCAATAGCAAATCAATCCGCTTGCGGGGAATGCAACTGCCAACGTGCAAAAGAAAGGGCTGTGGGGGTAATCCGGCGATCGCCAAGTCGGGCTGGGGGTGAACCGAAAACTCCTCGGCAATCCCCAAGGGAGCATGAATCAACCGCGCCGGATCAACTAAGCGGTAGTGCTCAAGCTGTTGCCGAATCGCCACAGTGGAATAAAAAATGACAGCCGCTTGCTGAAGACCGGTTAAAATTCGGTTTGCCAACGCTTTGTACCAAGCTGGGCGTGGCTCTTGGGCTGGCTCGACTAAAGACCGGAAGGCATCAATGTCCTGGCAGTAAACCCCCGTTCGTTCAGGCGGCAAGACGTGGACAAGTTGAGCATAGGTGTGATCGCTGACATGAAACAGATCAAACTGCTGCTTTTGGGAGCGCAGATAGCGGGGGTAGTCCCAAAACCGGTTCAGCAGCCGATCGCCATTAAAAGCGCTGTGTTTATTTGCAAAGCCTGGAATCCGCTGGCAGCGGCGGACAAATTGAGGACAAATCTGACTGGCTACCAGGGTTTGCCGATGATCGCTCTGCAAGTGCTGTAAGAGCATTTGAGCACACAGATCCATACTCGGCCAGCCTTCTTCTGGATAGTCAAACAGGACTGCAAGCCGGGCAGGCAGCACACAGGATGCTTCTATACTTGAATCCTTCAATTTAATCCCACCAATTTAATCCCACCTCCCGATTCTCGGTAAACTGGAGTCGTTAAGGCAAGTAGGAGAGGCCGAATAGATGGCTACAACAGCCTTAATTTGCGGAATTTCTGGGCAAGATGGCGGCTATTTAGCCCAACTGCTACTCCAGCAGGGATACACCGTCTACGGTACGTCTAGAGATGCTCAGGTGTCCAGTTTTCAAAATTTGGGCCGCTTAGGAATTCGTGAGCAAGTGCAGGTGCTCTCAATGGCCCTGAATGACTTCCGCAGCGTCTTGCAGGTGATTGATAAAGTGCAGCCGGAGCAAATTTATAATCTGGCTGGGCAAACTTCGGTCGGGCTGTCCTTTGAGCAGCCGGTAGAAACGATGGAAAGCATCACCGTTGGTACTCTGAATCTGCTGGAAGCGATTCGATTTAGCAAAGCTAACATTAAGCTTTATAACGCTGGCTCCAGCGAATGTTTTGGCAATACCGGCGATCGCGCCGCCGATGAAACCACCCCTTTTCGCCCCCGCAGTCCCTATGCTGTCGCCAAAGCCGCCGCCTTCTGGGAAGTTGCCAACTATCGGGAAGCCTATAACCTGTTTGCCTGCTCCGGTATTTTGTTTAACCATGAGTCACCCCTGCGCCCGCAACGATTCGTGACCCAAAAAATTGTCAAAGCCGCCTGTCGAATTGCCCACGGAGTCAACGAGAAGCTGTATTTGGGAAACCTGTCAGTGCGGCGAGATTGGGGCTGGGCCCCAGAGTATGTCCAGGCCATGTATCGGATGCTGCAACAGTCCCAGCCCGACGACTACGTGATTGCCACGGGTAAAACCCATAGCCTAGAAGACTTTGTGGCAGAGGTATTTAGCAGTTTGAATTTAAACTGGCAAGACCATGTGGTGACGGATTTGAGTCTGCTCCGCCCAACGGACATTGCCGAAAGTCGAGCCAACCCAAGCAAGGCCAAGCAGCAGTTGGACTGGCAAGCGCGCTACCAAATGCCAGACATTGCCCGTGGCATGATTGAAGCAGCCGAAGCCTAAACAGTCGATAACCATTGCAGAATGGCCAACAAAACTTGATAATTTTAATAGTCAGCTAAATCAGTCGCTAAAAAGTCAATGGTTTGCAGGCTAGAAATAGAAATTGTAATACTGCCAGAGCGACGGCTCTTACTTAAATTATCTAAATAGGCATTTTTCAGGAGGTTATCTGATGTTCGGTCTGGTTAAAAAACTGTTCGGCGGTATTCTAGCCTTCATTGGCAGCATTTTCAGCTTCGGCAAAAAAGACAAAAAAATTGCCCCTGCCAAAGAATCTTTAGAGTCTAAAGTGGTTGAGGCTAAACCTCCGGCCCCAGAAAATAAAAAACAGCCCAAAGCTAAAAAGCAGGCAAAGCCAGAAGCTGCTTTTTTCCTGGAAGCAGAAGACGCACGCGGCTATACATCAGCCAATGGCAAGTCGGCTGCTAATCCCCAAAAAGCTAAAAAAGAAGCTGCTGTGGCATCGACGACCGCCTCGGCTCTCAACCTGCCTGCCCCAACGGTGAGCAGCGCCCCTGCTGAAGCGGCATCTCCGTTTGTCAAATTTGCTCGCCGTCGGCCAGGAGCTAATATGAGTGCTTTCTTAGATATGGCCAAGCAAGTCAAAACCTCTAACTGAGATTTGAGATCAGTATCGGTAGATTAGCTAAGTCTTTGAGACGCAATAAAGCCTCGCTCCTCGGAGCGAGGCTTTATTGCAGTTAACAGATTTTTAGGCACACCGTTCAGCCTGACTAGAGCAGTGTAGTTTGCAGGCTCCTCGACTCTACGGTTCGTGCCCTCACTGTATAATTTTTCGTCTGTAGTGTAAGTAAGCAAAATGGCGAAAGTATCCCCTCCCTCAAGCCCGCTCGATCCTTCGGTTGAAGATGCGCTTAGAGATTTAACTCTCCAGTTGCCTAACCCCGAAGACGACAAAATTACAGAACCAGACTTCTTGGCTCAGGTAGAGACGGCTTGGTTAGTCTGCGATCGCTTTGATCTGCAAACCGACATCTGGCGGGGCAGAATTTTGCGGGCCGTCCGCGATCGCGAAAAAGCCCAAGGCGAAGGGCGGGGCAGTGGTTTCTTGAACTGGCTGCAAGATCGCGATATTAGTAAGACGCAAGCCTATAGTTGGATCGAACTTGCCAACAGCGCCGATACCTTACTTCAAGATGGGCAGCTCGACGCAGCCGCCCTCAACTGCTTTAGCAAAGCCGCTTTTGTTGCCACAGCCCAGGCCGATCCAGAAGTGCAGCAAATGGTGACAGAAGCCGCCTGCCGAGGCGATCGGATCACTCGTCGGGAAGTGCGTCAACTGGATGACGAGTGGACGGCCATGTCTTCAGAGCTAGTTCCCACCGTGATCAAGGAAAAAGCAGCGAGCAATACCATTCCTAGTCGTTACTTGGCTCCCTTCGTGCGGGAGCTAGAAAAACTGCCCAGTTCCCACCAAACCGTGTTTCAGGAAGAGCTAGTCGCTAGTCCAGACGTAGACACGCTCAAGCAAGCGACGGCTGAGGCCCGCTACTTGGCTCGCTATTTGCAGTCGGCGAGTCAAGTCCAAGCCCTCGACCAAAACCCAATTAACCTAGAACAAGCCCTGGAAGAAGCCCTCCGTTTAGGCTGCCTGAACACGGCTGCTGACTTGGTTAACCAAGCAGCTCTGCTGGAACAAACGATCGCCAAGCTCTACACCACCTGGAAGCGCCTGGGCACCCTGACCGATCAGCTTGAGGAGGCGACGGGGGCCAGTACCCCGCAACTGCGATCGCTGCTGAAGGCGCTGGCCGGTTTAGCAACTGAAGTTGTTGAGGTGCAACTGGGCGAGGGTGAGCGAGGGCGATTAATTCGACTCAAAATCTTGCCAGAAGAAGAAATCTAAGGATCTATCTTTAGAGAGTTGTTACTCGTTGTCAGAAGGTTGAAGACACGCTGCATGAACTGCAACTTGTTATAACAAGTTGTGTATTTGTCGCATTTCGATGCAAGTCCTACGCAAAAGACTAGTGTTTTCACTGATGGGGAATCGGTCGGTCGCCTGCCATCATGTTTTTAGATGAAACGACTTCCCTGTTAGATGACAAACTATCGATGAGGTTTCATCGCCCATCGATTTCTGCTCAACACCGGGGGGTGGGTGTGGGCAATTCTGTTCGCAGAATCACCTGCCCGCATCTCCTCCCTTTTTCGTATGATTCCCTAATAAGTACAATTTTTACTGTTCCCTTTTTTATTGTGCTCTTTTAAGTGTTCCCTGTGCCTGGCTCAATGTGTGTTTAAGATCCCTGATTTCGCCTGGCTCAATGTGTGTTTGGATAACTGAAAACTTAATTTAAGCAAACGTCTGGAGATTGATTCCGGGGGGCAAGATTGACCAAGAGTTTTGACTTAAAGCATTTTCAGAACCGTTGATTTTAATTAGATTGGGATAGTGCGATCGCTCTATCCCAATTTTCTTATGACCGATGATTCTTCGCCTGACTCAATTGGCTCTAAATCAATTGATCTCGATCCGGTTAATTCCGATCCGGTTAATCCCGATCCCAGCCATCAAGCCGATTCAGTTGTCAGTCGGCGGCGTTTTTTACAAGTGGCTCAGATTGGTGGGGCTGGGGCAGTCCTGGCAGGCTGTGCCCCAGGTGGTCTAGAAGCAGTCATCCATCAAGTCTGGCAACCTGTGAATCAAACCGTCGGTGAGCTGATTTTTGACCCTCAAAAACTAGCACCAGAATTTCCTGAGAGTGCGATTCAGCCGCAGGCCCTGCTAACCAACGATAGTCAAACCAACCGAGGATTACAAACACCCCTGCTAGATCCGCAAACCTACCGCTTAGAAATTACTGGCGATGTTGCCCACCCCCAAATCTTGAGCCTGGCTCAACTGCAAGCTCTGCCCGTCAAAACGATGACGATTCGCCATGTTTGTGTGGAAGGATGGGCAGCCGTTGTCCAGTGGACAGGCCTACCGCTCCAGGCGATCGCCCAGTTAGTCCAACCCCAGGCAAGCGTTCGCTACGTCTACTTCGTCTCGGCGGATGGCTACTACGAAAGTTGGGACTTAGCCTCGGCTCTGCATCCCCAAACCTTGCTGGCTTACAGGATGAATGGTGGTTTGTTACCGCGAGAAAACGGTGCGCCAATTCGTCTGGCTTCACCGATCAAGTTGGGCTACAAGCTCAGCAAGTGGGTCGTTGCCCTAGCGTTTTTGAGCAATTTACCGCACCGCCAAGGCTACTGGGAAGACCAAGGCTACGAATGGTATGCCGGGCTTTAAGCCGCTGAGATTTAAGTCGGGATTTTGAAGGATAACTATAACGAATTTGTGATCACTACCCGGAGATAAATTGTAAAAGTGCTGCCCTGACTGGGTTTGGATCGAACCGTGATGCTGCCCCCCATCCCTTCAACTAAGGTTTTGACAATCGCCAGCCCCAGGCCATGTCCACCCGTACTGCGGGTACGAGATTCGTCCACCCGGTAGAAGCGCTCAAAAATCCGGCTTTGGTCAGGCAACGGAATCCCAATCCCGCGATCGCAGACTTGAATCACTGCCTGCTCATCAATTTGGCTTAGCTTGAGCAAAATTGGCTGGTCGGGTTCAGAGTATTTGACTGCATTATCGATCAGGTTAATTAAGACCTGTTTTAAGCGATCGCGATCGGCGATCGCGGTAATTTCAGCCGCTTCAGTAACGGTGATTTGGCGCGCTCCCACCTGTTGAGCCATGTCCGTTGCTTCTGCCACAAGGTCATTCAGAACAACGGGCTTGAGCTGAAAATACATGTGGCCGCTATCGGAACGGGCTAAATCGAGCAGATCTTGGAGCATCCGCACCGTCCGGTCTGCCTCGGCAGCGGCTGTGGAAAGGGCTTCTCGCTGATAGTCATTTAAGTTAGGACTGCGGCGGAGCAAGCTTTGCAGGTAGCCTACCACCACCGTCAGCGGCGTACGGAGTTCATGGGAAACATCGCTGACAAACTGGCGCTGCTGTTCTTGGGCATCGGCCAGGCGAGACAGCATCATGTTAAACGCCTGGGTCAGCGCCCGGACTTCGCTGGGGGCGTGGCTGAGTTGGAGTTTAGCCGTCCGTAACTCTGTAGCCGAGATGATCCCAGCCATCCGGCTCATCTCTTTGAGCGGATGCAGGGAGCGGCGAATTCGGAGGGCGATCGCGCTCATCATTCCCCCGATCGCTAAAACACAGACAATCGCCAAACTCTGCATGGCAGCATAAAACTGACGCTGATCGGCGGTCACATCCTGGGCCATATAGACATTGCCCAGCAGTTTGCCTTTGAGTCTAATCGGACTCTCGTACAAAATTAGGTAGCGATCGCCCACCCGATAGACTTGGGGTTTGAGCGGCATTTCAGCCAAAGACATTAATTCTTCAGCGGCGCTAGAGGAAGAATCGAGACTAATAGACCGAGCAAGGAGCTGACCGTCTAACCCTTTGACCCAGATCAAGAGTTGCGGAATCGACACATTATCAATTGTCTTTTGCAGCCCAGCTTTGACGGGCAGCATGTCGCTGTAAAGCTCAACGTCGCGGGGAAAGCGGGTGGCAATATATTCAACGTGCTGCTGGTGAGTGACAATCAACACCTGCTGCATTTTCCAGCCCGTCCAAACCGCAAGACTACCCAAGCCCAAAACCGCCAGCACTGCAATTTCCGCTGTCAGGCGAAATTGCAGGGAGGATATATCGAGTGATTTAGGCAGATGACAGATGGCTGCCCGAAGTTTGCGGTTCAATGGCATGGCCAGTCAGCCTGTTGATCTTCAGCAGATGGGAAGCTCAAAATGGGAAGCGATTCCTCAACTTTAATCGACATGTTTCTGAGAACAATGATGCAGTCTTAATGGCAGGATGAGCCGCGGCTGAGAAAAGAGTAAATTAGAATCAAATTATCCAGTCCATAGACCCGCGATCGCCGCTTTACTCTACCCCACCCACGATGAGCTTTGACCCTAACCCCACCCACCAGCCAGAAATTGCCCAACTGGGTGATCCGGTGTTGAGACAAAAAGCCCATCTGATCACTCAGTACCAAGATTTACAGCTTCAGACTCTGATCGACGACCTCCTGATTACTGTAAAACAAGCCCACGGAGTTGGGATTGCAGCGCCCCAGGTGTCTCAAAGCCTACAACTGTTTATTGTTGCTTCCCGGCCCACCCTGCGCTATCCCTATGCCCCGGTGATGGAGCCGATGCCCATGCTCAACCCGCGGATTTTATCCTCTAGCCAGACCAAGGTCAAAGACTGGGAAGGCTGTTTAAGTGTGCCCAATCATCGCGGACTTGTGCCCCGCCACCAAACGATTCAGGTTGAGTATTGCGATCGCCACGGCCAGCTTCAGACCGCCACACTCACAGATTTTGTCGCTCGGATTTTTCAGCACGAATACGACCATCTGCAAGGAATTGTCTTTGTTGACCGAGTAGAAGACCCCCAAGACCTGATCAGTGAAGCTGAGTATCAAACATTGATCACAGAAAAGGTTAAATAGGCTGCTCAAGATCCTGACATTTTTAGGACAATCCCCTACCTGAGTTTGGAGACAGGTTAAAGATAATGCTTTGGAGCAAGCATCCTGCTATCTTTAATTGGAGACAAATTCAAGTTGAGCAAATTAGCATTTCATGACGACTAAATATCAGCGGGTTTTGTTAAAGCTCAGCGGTGAAGCCTTGATGGGTAGCTTGCCCTACGGCATTGACCCCAAAATTGTGCAGGGGATTGCAGAAGAAATTACCGATGTCGCCAAGCGGGGAATTCAAATTGCGATCGTCGTCGGCGGCGGTAATATTTTTCGCGGCGTCAAAGGGGCCTCAGCCGGGATGGATCGGGCCACAGCGGACTACATTGGTATGATTGCCACCGTCATGAATGCGATGACTCTGCAAGATGCCCTAGAGCGGATGGGTGTGCCAACTAGGGTGCAAACGGCGATCGCCATGCAAGAAGTGGCGGAGCCTTACATTCGGCGTCGGGCGATGCGCCACCTCGAAAAAGGACGAGTTGTGATTTTTGGGGCCGGCTCCGGCAATCCGTTTTTTACCACCGATACAACAGCGGCCCTGCGGGCAGCCGAAATTGATGCTGAGGTGATCTTTAAGGCGACCAAAGTCGATGGAGTCTACGATGCCGATCCGCAGACGAACCCGCAAGCCAAGAAGTTTAATAGCCTCACCTATAGCTACGTGCTGGCCAACGATTTAGGCGTGATGGACAGTACAGCGATCGCTCTGTGCAAAGATAACAGTATCCCTATCAACGTGTTCAATCTGTCAGTCCCCGGCAATATTCGGCTGGCCTTGACCGGAGAACGCATCGGTACGCTTGTCGGAGGTGACTGTGAAATTAGCTGATGTCGAAGACCACATGCAAAAGTCTGTGGAAGCTACCCAGCGATCGTTTAATACGATTCGAACCGGGCGGGCAAATGCTTCCCTGCTCGATCGGATTGTGGTTGAATACTACGGCGCACCCACGCCCCTTCGTTCTCTAGCCAATATCAGCACGCCTGATTCCAGCACGATTACAATTCAACCCTTCGATCGCGGCAGCGTGAATTTGATCGAAAAGGCGATTTCTTTATCTGATTTGGGTCTGACCCCCAATAACGATGGGGTGGTGATTCGGCTCAATATTCCCCCGTTGACCAGCGATCGCCGCAAAGAGCTAGTCAAAATGGCCGCCAAGCTGGCGGAAGAGGGCAAAATCTCAATCCGCAACATTCGACGCGATGCTGTAGACAGCGTGAAGAAACAAGGTAAGAGCAGCGAACTGCCGGAAGATGAAGTCAAAGACCTGCAAGACAAAATTCAAAAACTAACCGATAAGTACATCAGCAAGGTGGATGGCTTACTTGCCGAAAAAGAGAAAGACATCACAACTGTCTAAACTGAATTGTCCGTAATCTCTATCGTTTATCTTTATGTAAGTTGCATTGCACTATCAGTAGCGCAACTTAAAGCCAGATTCTCTCGAAAGACACTACCTGTAAAATTAGCCCAAGCTCTAAGATCAGGTATGATGACTAAAATCAGTAGCCAATGAAAAGCTGTAGTCTCTATTACAGGAAGATTTGAGTATGTTGCCTTTGCGTCTTGATCGCCAATTGATTGCCCTTGTCTGTAAAGTTGCACCTGGCGGATTCTCTGGTGAGCGGATCTTTGAAGTCAAACTGGCGAATGGTAATCCGTATCGCAGCCTAGCTCCTCGTCAGTTTTGCTGGAATAGCTCAGGAAATCTGGTTGAGATAGATGAGCCAAAGACTGAAGTAGATGGTATGATCGCTGCTCGAATTGTTGACTTTATTGACGATGATCAGTTCATGGTTGAGATTCCTGATGGTGAAACTATTGCCGTTGACAAAGGAATAATAAAAGACCGTCCAACTGATATTAAGCCTCCGATGGAGTCAGCAATTCATGTATCTGTCTGATCGTGATCTTAAGTTTGCGGTTGAAACAGGTCAGTTAATTGTTAGTCCAGCACCTGAAGAGTACGACACTACATCCATTGACCTTCATTTAGACAATGTAGATCAAGCTAAAATTTGGAATGTAGAGGCGTTCAGACAAAAACAAGCAGACGCAGGTAATGACTCATGGTTGCGTGTAGGGAAATACAAATATCGGACTTTTTCCCAAGAGTTCTACCAGAATGTTCCAGAAAATTCCAGTTCTAGCAATTTGGTGTATCGGAACGGAGATCGAGTCATCCTCCGACCACGGGGCTTTTTACTATGGCAAACACGCGAAGCTGTAGGAACTCCAGAGATTGATCCTCGTTTAATCTGTTTCATTAATGGTAAAAGTTCATCTGCTCGCTCAGGTCTTTTAGTTCATATGACTGCCCCAACTATACATGCAGGATGGTGGGGGCAAATTACTCTCGAAATTGCCAACCTTGGGCCTTTCGATCTATGCCTTGCTGAGGGAGATGCCATATCTCAAATTGTTGTTGCAACCATCTCAAGCCCACCGACAAAGCGAAAGAAAGAAGGAATTGCAATTGGGCAACGAACAGTTAGCGGAAATACCGGTTCAAATTGACTTAAATCAAAAGTAAGCTTTCTAGCCTTCATTACAACACAACTAAAGCCAACCAAACTTGATAGCTAAAACAAGGGCGAAAATAGGAAGCCCTGCTGATAAAATTGCAGCCGCCCGTAGCCCAAGAATTGACCGTGGGCTTTTTCGCCCTGGGGATAGGCGGTGACACCAAACAGGTAAGTGCCGCCAACCTGGGGATTTCGGATTGGGCGGAGGGCAATTGTAACGGTTGTGCCAGGGGCGATCGCTGGCTCGAAGCTGACATTAATCGCGCGGGTTTGGGCGTCTTGACTGACATTCCCCAGAGGCAGCAGCAACCTGCGGTTTTTGGCCACGTAAGCAGCGGTTTGCGGCAGGTTAAATCGAATCGTGCCGACGCCTTCGGTCTGAACCAGCGTCACCCGCTGCATCGGGACTCCGGCATCCGCTGGCAAACTAATCGTAAACCGATAGGTGGGGGCTAAAGCACCGACTGCCTTACTGGTAGTAACCGCCCCGACCAGTTGCGGCACTTGGGCAAAATAGACGGTGCCATCAGCAACTTGAATACCTTGAACAGGCTGTAGGCCAAAAGCTGCGACCAGCGCTAAGCTGCCAGCAAAGCATTTGCCCAAGTGCTTACGTTGCTGCATCTGATCCTAAAGCGCAGAGTCTCATCTTTAGAATAGCGCTGAAAAAACTGACCCAAGTAGCCCGTCAGAGCTACAATCTCTGACTTAGCTGGCGATCGAGGCTTGTTCGTCTAGCCAACCACACTGGTGACAGTCCCAGCTAATCGGGGGAAACTTGCTCAATGGCACACTGGTGCCGCAGCAGGGGCATTTGCCCGTGAACAAGGGATGAGTATTGAGGACACGCAGTTGCTCAGGTCGACTCAGACGAGCAAGGACTTGAGTTATTGGATGGATAATTCCACGATCTGAACGTTCTGCCATTTGGGACACCGCTAAAGTTTTGGATGGAATGGATATGTGTAGTTTTATATCATTACTGCCACAGCCTGACTGTGATGCAGCTTACATACAGAAAATTTTTATTAGTTTTTGGTCTAACTATTTTGCTGCCAGCAGCAATTCATACCGATTTGGGTGGCGCTGGTCTAAGGCATTAAGGTTTTGGACTGTAAAACTGCTGCTACCGCATCGGCTGGCAAAGGCTGATTAAACACGTACCCTTGAGCCTGTTCACATTTCAGTTCTTGCAGCAAGTTAAGCTGATCCACGGTTTCAACACCTTCAGCGATGACGTTCAGATTAAGTCCTCTGGCCAGAGAAATAACTGCCATCACAATCTGAGTATCTCTGGCGTTATCGACCACGTCTCTAACAAAAGATTGGTCAATTTTGAGGGTGTTAATCGGGAACTGGCGCAGATGGGTGAGCGAAGAATAACCCGTGCCAAAGTCATCCATAGAAATTTGCACCCCGATTTCTTGCATTTGCTGCAACAGATTACAAGTGAAGTCAATGTCTTGGATGGCTGTAGTTTCAGTAATCTCTAAGTCTAAGTATTTTGGCTCTAATCCAGTTTCTTGCAAGATTTTAGCAATCATGCTGGGCAAGTTAGGCTGATGAAACTGACGCGCAGAAAGATTAACTGCCACACAGATTGGCGGCAGCCCTTGGTCTTGCCAAGCTTTATTCTGGAGGCAAGCTGTCTGCAATACCCATTCCCCAATCGGAATAATCAAACCACTTTCTTCTGCGATCGGAATAAACACTTTGGGAGCCACTAAGCCTAGTTCAGGATGCTGCCAGCGCAACAGGGCTTCCATACCGGTTACTTGCCCAGTTTGAATGTTGACCTGGGGCTGGTAGTAAAGCATGAATTCTTGCCGCTCTAGGGCGCGCCGGAGGCTTTTTTCGACGGCTAACTGTTCGGGAGCTAAAGAAGCCAAAGCCGTTGTAAAGAATTGGTAGTTATTTCGTCCGGTCTGCTTGGCCTGGTAAAGCGCCGTATCGGCGTGTTTGATCAGCGTTTCAGCATCATCCCCATCAGCGCCGTAAATGGCAATCCCAATACTAAAGGTAATAAACAGCTCATGCCCTTCTAGCTCAAACGGAGTGCGTAAAGCTTCCAATATCCGCTCGGCTGTGGCAGCAATATCGGTTTGATCTTCGACATAGGGCAGCAGTACCGTAAACTCATCGCCGCCCCAGCGCGCAACGGTATCGCCTTCGCGCAGGCTATGGGCTAACCGCTGAGCAACTTCTTTCAGCAGCCGATCGCCAACCGTATGCCCCAAGGTATCGTTGATGGTCTTAAACCGATCCAGGTCTAAAAACATGACGGCGAGGGTAGTGTGGGCCCGACTGGCGTTGGCCAAACTGACTTGCAGGCGATCGCTAAATAAGCTGCGATTCGGTAAATCCGTCAACAGATCGTGGAAGGCTTGATGACGAATCATCGCTTCAATTTGCCGCCGCTGCAGCGCCCCACTAATGCTGGCAGCCATGGTTGAGAGCAGTGCTTCTTCATTGTTAGACCAGATGCGGCCAGTCTGGCATTCATCAAAGCCGATGTAGCCCCAGAAGTGAGCATCGACTTGGATTGGCACCATCAAAATTGACTGAATCCCATCCTGATTCAGAATCGCTTGTTCCTGAGTCGGCAAATCGGCGGTGATATTGCTAACTGGATAGCCCGACGACAAGGCCTGATACCAACCGATTTTGCTAAACGTACTGTAGGGCTGATTTTGCCAGTGGCTTTGGATAATTGAGGGGGCAATTCCTGCTCGCACCCACTCTTGGCGCATACTCATCGCCACTTCCCCGGTCTCAGCATGGGGATGATTTTCAAAAATATAGGCCCGATCAACCTCGATCGCCCGCCCGATTGTTGAGAGGACGTGGGCAATCGCTTCATCAAAGTTCAGATTTGTCAGTAAATAGTTGGCTGCATCAGCCACCGCCTGCTGGAGGCGATCGCGCTTGTAAAGCTCTTCTTCTGACTTCCGCCGCTGGGTAATGTCAGTAATAAAGCTCCGCACCAAATCGCTGGCTACCAAGTAATGAACAGACTGCTCAAAGAATTGATCCCCGACTTGGACTTGGCGAGCAAAAAAGTGACCGTGTTGCTCACTCACAGCCTCAACCAAGCCAACCAGCATTGGGTGCTCCAGCGCTAAGAGCGGCAGATCGGGAAAGGTTTCGATCGCGGCTGGATTGAGATAAGTAATCGTACCGCTTAAGTTGATTTCAACGATCGGGTGAGGCGATAGTTCAGGGAACGAAGCTAAGCGCGTGATTGCTGCTTCGCTCGTGTCATAAATCGGGGTAATAATTGTTCCCTTAGAGGCATGATCAAGCAGTGTGAAATCAGTTGCTTTTGAAGCAATACTCGAAGGAGCCGTTTTCTCAATCGAGCTAGTATTGGACAAATACTGGGCTTTGGCCGAGCCGCCGCCAAACTCAATCAAATCTCGGTGCTGCAAGTCATGGGAGAAACAACGCTGCCCATTCACAAATAGACCATTTGTACTGCGATTTCCCTGCAGGTCGCCATCAATCACCCGAAAGCGGTAGGCTTCTTCTCCCGGCATGGTGACTCGCAGTAAAATGGCGTGTTGACGCGAAACTCGCCGGGAGTGAATCACAATCGAGTTGGTGCTGCCTCTCCCCAAAGAGTAAGTATTCGCTTGCAGCGGCACTGTTCGCTGTCCTTGTGAATCTTCAACAACCAGCAAGTGATGATTAGACTGTAATAGCTCTTGGTTCACAGCGGGAACAAAGTAGAGAACATGAGTGAAGTTGACAAGGATGTGAGAGGGTTAATTGCTAAAACAATAGTAAAGCTGAGGTCAGATCCAAAATCAGGGCAGGGAAATTTTAGCCTTGCTGAATGATTTCTTTGGCAGGCTAAGGGCCCAGAAATATCACTCTATTTATTACAATGCCCAAATGTGATCCCTTTAAAGCTCTGAAGTTTTATTTTCTAAACCAGAAATGTTGTTGAACCAGCCCTTGCGCCAGAAATAGTAGATCAGACCGCCGGCGATCGCCAACATAAATCCCAAACAGAGCGGGTAACCGAGGGGCCAGTTCAGTTCTGGCATATTCCAAGCCGAAGTTTCCGGATTAAAGTTCATCCCGTAGACGCCAGCAATAAACGTTAGCGGAATGAAAATAGTCGAGATTACGGTCAGGATTTTCATAATTTCATTCATTTTATTCCCCACCGAAGAAAGATAGACATCCATTAAGCTGGAAGCCAGTTCTCGGTAGGTTTCTACCATATCTATGACTTGAATCGTATGGTCATAGCAATCCCGCAAATAGACTCGCACTTCTGAACTGATTAAATCGCTCCCATCGCGAATCAGAGAATTAATCGCATCCCGCTGCGGCCAAATCGCTCGGCGCAGCCCCAGCAATTCGCGGCGAACTTTATGAATTTTCTCCAGCGTTTGCCGAGTTGGGTTGAGCACCACTTCTTCTTCTAATTCTTCAATCAGTTCGCCATAGGTTTCCAAGACTGGAAAAAAACCATCAATAATTGCATCTAAAAGCGCATAGGCGAGGTAGTCTGCCCCTTGCTTCCGAATAATGCCTTTACAGGTTTTCAACCGCTGCCGGACTGGCGCAAAGCAATCTCGCTGCGGCTCTTCTTGCACCGTCAACAGGTAATGCCGACCTAAAATGAAACTCACTTGCTCGTTGATAAAAGAACTGCTCTCATAGTTTGGCGTTACCATGTGGGTAATCATCAGCAACTGGTCTTCGTAGTCTTCTACTTTCGGGCGTTGGGGGACGTTTACAACATCCTCTAGCATTAGCGGGTGGAGCTGAAATACGTTACCCAACCGATTCAGAACATCCTCATCTCCCAAGCCCTGGACATCAATCCAAGAGATCGATTCAGTATCGAGATAGGGAATGCATTCTTCGGGCGTTTCTAAAGGGAGTCGGATGGCTTGATCTTCGTCATAATCAATCAAAACAATCGTCGGGGGCGGAGCATCTGCTTCGATCTTTAAGGTGCCAGGGGTAGTGCCAGGCTGGTCAAAAAAGAAATCCATATAAGAGCCTGGCTCAGGCTGAGTCAGCAACCGATGAGAGCCAGTTTGCGAATGATGGCGGCCAGTGGGGGAACTAACGGAATTTTTTTTAGCCATGCCTAGTCCAGGTAAGAGAACTGATTTGACATTTCAGGACTTTTTTGACGAGCACGATCGCAAGCTGATCTGGATTTTTGAGCAAGATGCTGGCAAAATCCTGCTGCAAAAAATCCTTTGACTTGGCCAATTTAAATCGGATTGCTCTATCTTTGCTGAAAATTTGCCTTTATATCGATAATAATCTCGCCTGAGTAGGTTTACCTGGTGCGAATGGCAGGATTAAAGTCTTGATAGTCTCTCAAACCGTGGTAGGCAAGTATGGAACCAAGTTTTAGCATTCCGCCAGAGATTTCTTTTGAGCAAGCGATCGCCCTGACAGAAGATTTACTGGCTGATCAGTCTCTCACCGAAGCAGGGCTGGAGTCAGCCATTGCTGCCCTTGTCCAGACTGCCAATGGGGCGCGCGGCTTTTTTGTCACGTTTTTGACCGGAGATTACTCGCTAGCTGATCAGCCAACCGCAGCGGTGTTGCAGGGGTTGCGGTCTGCCCCAGCGCCAGTGGCGGATTTGCTGACCAAGAATTTAGCAATGGGCACGGCGATGGAAATCACCCACCGCCGCAGCCAAACTCCAGACCTAGCCGCTGGTTCGGCCAGAGTCCAGCGCCGATCGCAGCAGCTGATCCAGCTTCTGCAACTGCCCGCTTTGCAAGCCAGCCTGCAACAGCTTTTGACTAGCGTGACGAGCACAGAAGGAGCATACCAAAGCTTTTTAAGCCGCTGGGGCTACGACGCTGAGCAGCGACAGGCGATTCAGCAAGCGATCGCGACCGTCAGCGGGCCCGAATAGCTGAGAGGCGCACCCGGCAGGGCGCGCCTCTCAGGAGTAATTAAAGAGCAGGAACACGATCGCTGAGAGCAATCAAAGGACTAAAACAGGCGGAAAATAAACGGGTAGCGGAAAGGCTGGTCAGGGGATTTGAAGCAGTGCAAAATTGCCAGGATCGGCATAACCCAACTGGCTAAAAACACTAGACCGCCTAAGAAAGCAAAGGGGAGCAAAATAATCGTCCACCAGAGGGCGGCGCAAATAGCAGCAATCCCACCGTAGACCCAAACATTAAAGTGAAAATTAATTGATTCTCTGGCATTGTCTTTCACAACTGGGTCATCGCTGACGAGCAGAATTGCGATCGGGACTCCCACCGAAATGACTAGAGAACTAAGAAAAATTGAGCCATGAGCAAGGGCTGATAAAAGTTTGCGCTTGTCAGCATCGTAGGTGGTTTGCATTGACCTATTGATCTCCCTATATTCACGCAGTTTTCCTTATCGTAGCAACCGAATTAGCGGGCTGACTAGCGGTTAAGCCCCCATCCCAGAGTAGTGTTTTAACCCCTTGCGCCAGAGCCAACGATTGAGCGCTAAAAACAGCAGGCTCCAAAGGGCGATCGCCAAGAAGCCCTGACCGACGTTGACCGGCAACCCAACCAGTAAGCTAGCCGGAAAGTAAATCATGTAGGGAAACGGTGTCCATAATACAACTTGCCGGACTGCCTCTGGAAACAGTTCTAAAGGGGCGATCATGCCTGATAAAAACAAATAGAACAGAAACCAGAATTGCTCGATCGCGCTGGCCCGCTCCGTCCAGAAGGCAAACATTGCCAGGGTGTACTGGGTTAAAAACCGCAGCACAAAGGCGATCGCGATCGCCGGGATGGCCAGCAACAAGTCATAGCCGCTTGGAATCCAAAATGCCTGCGGATAAAGGATAAAAAACAGTCCGACCAGCGCCAAAGCAAAGGGCAACCGAGCCAACCGCTCTGACAAATGCGAAGCGACATGATGCCAGACCGGATCAATCGGTTGCAGCAAGCGAGGCGAAAGCCTCCCTTCGACGACTTCTCGTTCAAATTCCCAAATGACCCAAACAACCGTGAACTGGCGAACCAGAAACACGGCCAAAAAGTACCGCGCAAAATCGGTTGCCGATAGCTTGAACTGACCGGCTTGAGCCGCCTGCATCCAAACGCCCATCAAAATCAGCGGCAAAGACCCCGACAAGACCCACAGGATCAACTCTGCCCGATACTCCACCATGTAGGCGTAGTAGACAGACAGAAAAGCAACTGACCGCCGCCAAAAGGTTTTCATCTTGTTTGTTTAAGGCTGACTGAATGAAGCCCGTATTTATGGGCCTGAAGTTTCGGGTTTGAGGACGGGGAAAGCAATCACGTCGCGGATGCTGGGGGAATCTGTTAGGAGCATTACTAGGCGATCAATGCCAATGCCTAAGCCACCCGTTGGCGGCATCCCGTACTCTAGGGCAGTCAGGAAATCTTCATCCGGCCCGTGTGCTTCTAAATCACCCGCTGCTTTGCGGGCTGCTTGGTCTTCCAGCCGCTGCCGTTGGTCGATCGGGTCGGTTAACTCCGAAAAGCTGTTGGCGGTTTCTCGACCGACAATAAATAGCTCAAACCGCTCCACCAAACCGGGCCGACTGCGGTGGGGGCGAGCCAAGGGAGAAATTTCGACCGGATAATCGAGTACAAACGTGGGCTGAATTAAAGTTGCTTCGACGCGTTGCTCAAAGGCTTCATTCAGGACTTTGCCGATCGTGTCGGATTTTTCGAGGTCAGTCAGTCCGGCTTGCTGAGCGGCGGTTTTGGCTGTTGCCAAATCGGTGAACTGGCTGAAGTCTAAGCCAGTTTGGGCTTGAACACTTTCCTGCATCGTGATCCGCCGCCAAGGGGGTGTTAAGTCGATCGCTGTGCCTTGATAGTTGAGTTTGAGCGTGCCTAAGGCCGCTTCCGCCGCCGCCACAATGATGCTTTCGGTCAAACTCATCATGTCGAAGTAGTCGGCGTAGGCTTGGTAGATTTCAATGGTTGTAAATTCAGGGTTATGGCGAGTTGAAATTCCCTCATTCCGAAAGACGCGCCCCAGTTCAAACACCTTTTCAAACCCACCCACAATCAGGCGCTTCAGGTGCAACTCGGTAGCAATCCGCAGATACATCTGAGTTTCCAGCGTATTGTGGTAAGTCAAAAATGGTCTGGCCTCGGCTCCCCCCGCTTCCGTTTGCAGGACTGGGGTTTCAATTTCAATAAACCCCTCTTGGTCGAGGTAGCGCCGAATCGCCGCCGTAATTAAGGCCCGCCGCCGAAAGGTTTCTCGGACTTGCGGATTCACAATGAGGTCAACGTAGCGCTGACGGTAGCGTTTTTCAACGTCCGTTAGCCCATGCCATTTGTCTGGTAGGGGCAGCAACGATTTGGTCAAGATCGCATACTCCCGCACGTAAACCGAGAGTTCACCCTTCTCCGTTCGTTTGATTGTGCCCTTAACACCCAAAATATCGCCCGTGTCGAGCAGCTTATCGAGCCGCTTGAACGCCTCTTGATCGATCTGTTCCGTCAACCGAGATTTTTCTAAAAAAAGCTGAATTTGCCCGGTTTCGTCTTGCAGGGTGCAAAAAGCCAGCTTGCCCATAAACCGCCGCGCCATGATTCGCCCGGCTACAGACACCTCTAGGTCTGCTTCAGCCCCAGGCGCTAAATCAGCAAATTTGGCCTGTAGCTCAGCGGTATGGTGGGTGACTTGCCACCGATAGGCGAAGGGATTGTAGCCTAACTGTTTGAGCTTGCTGGCCTTTTCAATCCGGGTAGCCCGAATTTCATCCAAGGTTGAGGGGGGGGGAACAGAAGAAGCTGAATCCGTGGGTTTGGGCATGCGCGAACCGTCTTAAACTCTGGCAGATACTTTGCCATTCTAGTTTACAGAGCAGGTCGCCAAGCTAGTTTTTGAGCGGATTTGAGAGGAGGGTGATCGCCCCCCAAAATTGGAAGCTGGGGAGCAAAATTCCTTGAGTGTGTAGCAATCTTTACTTGATATGTCTAAAAGCTTAGGGAGAAAGGCGCTCTAACAGCCATTGCCCATCCACTCGTCGGTAACAGAGGCGATCGTGGAGGCGACTAGGCCGACCCTGCCAAAACTCAATCAAAGTCGGGTAGAGCCGAAAGCCGCCCCAGTGGGGCGGGCGAGGCACTTCTTTACCGGCATATTCCTGCTCTAGCTGTTTAAGGCGGTCTTCTAGGACTTGGCGATCGCCAATCACTTGGCTTTGCTCAGAGGCCCAAGCCCCCAGCCGACTGCTCCAGGGACGGGTATTAAAATAACCATCCGATTCAGCCACCGAAACTTTTTCGACATAGCCTTCTATTCGCACCTGGCGCTCTAGCTCCGCCCACAAAAACACCAGGGCAGCCCAAGGAAAGTGGTCTAATTCTTGCCCCTTGTGGCTTTGGTAATTTGTAAAGAAAGCAAAGCCCTGCTCGTTCACATCTTTGAGCAGGACGATTCTAGCCGTCGGCTTGCCTTCGGGCGTAACTGTAGCCAAAGTCATAGCGTTAGGCTCCAGCAAATCAGCTTGCACAGCCTGCTTAAACCAGTGCTGAAATTGTTGAATGGGGTCAGGGTTAGCCTCAGACTCAAGCAGTTGGGCTTGCCGGTAGTCTTTGCGCAGGTCGGCGATCGCAGGATTCATACTGAGTGTTTTTAATAAAACTCGCAAGGTCGTTGTCAATTTTTGTCCAGCCGCTCTACTGCCAATCATGGCTTTGAGGTTGGTGCGGAGTAACTCCGATTGTTTGATGACTAACTGCTGAGAGTTTTCTGCGACTTGGGGTATTCCTTATCTTCTTGATTCAATAGCTCCCGCTGAGCTGCTTCAGTAATGATTCGTCTCAGCCACTCCGAACGTTCACTACTGGGCAATGTTTTTACCGCCGTTTCAATGCTTGCCGGGACTCTGACATACAGTCTGCCAGTCATTGCCGCATCAGCCTTTGGCAGAAAGGGCCTTAGGTTCTCAAGCTTGGGTTTAGGGTTGGGCATTGTGATCTAGCTAGCAAGTGATGAAATCAATATACTTTATCACTTGTCAGCAGAAGTAAAATCTAGCAGTAAAACTCTACTCTATCATTCGTCAACCAGTGATAAAAGGTTTATAATATATCTAGGTAGACCAACGAGATTATCCGAGATGATCGATGTCTAGCGAAGTCTTTGACGAGTTGAATAATTGCCTGGTGCGAGCAGATTCAGAACCGCCTCCAACGGCTACCTGTGGTAACTGTCAGCACTTTACTCAAACCAAATGGTATCGCTTGGTGTTTGAAGGCAAAACCGGCTACTGCTGGCAACTCAATCAAAACCGCCGCCAGACAGATACTTGCCCAGAACATCAGTTCATTGACGAGTTTTAAGCAAAACAGGAATTCCCTATCATGGCTAAAGTTATTAGTCCGATCGCCGCTAGAGTCGAAGTGATTGGCAAACCCAAAGAATCTAGCTATCAGCCTGGTCAGTTCTATTACCCAACCCTATTTATTGACCTTTCAAAACCCGAGGGTAGCGAGGAGGCAAAAATTTGGAAGTCGCTCTCTAGCCAAGAAATTTCCCAAATTGCCAAGGGTGATACCGTTGAGCTTGTCCTAGCTGGGCGAAACAAGAATGGCACAGATAAACACAATATTGTCGTGATTCATCCCGCAGCGGTGGCAATGGATCTTGATCCTGACAGCGCAGTTTCCGCAGTTCCCCAGTCAGAAACTGCCTCCGAGCGTCAGCAAGACGTTCAAACTCTGAATCAAACCTACGAGCAACTTGCTACCGTTAAGCCTGCTCCGTCTGCCCCTAGCGAATGGAGTCTGAGCCAGATTCAAGAAGCTTTGAAGCGTCCTCTGCCCCAAACAATGCTTGCTACCCGTAAACAGGGCGATACGATACTAGAATATATTCCCTGGCATACAGTCAGCCGCATTCTCGACAAATATGCTCCCGGTTGGACGTGGCAAATTACCGGAATACACACAACGAGCAGCAGCGAAGCCTCTGCTGCCGAGAATCGCTTATTTCTGACCGGCCGGCTCACCATCCCCACCAGTGAAGGCAATCTCTATCGGGAAGCCACAGGTACTGAACTACTGACCTGTAGTGGCTATGGTGACCCTAGCAGCAATGCTGAAAGTATGGCGTTTCGCCGCTGTGCAGCCAAATTTGGACTTGGACTTTACCTTTACGAGAAAGACTAATTGTGACATCCTCCCGCCACTGACCTGAGTACAGGTACAGCGCGGGCTTCCCACCTCACGGATAAACCCCTGTTTACCCCGGCATCTTGGGAAGTTCCTGCTTCAACTGGTAGTGTCTAGCCGTAGGCTGCCCTACAGACCCCGATCAAATCCCATCCACAGGCAATTTGTTTAGAGTTCGCGAGATAGTCCTCCCGCCGAACTAGCTAACCTTCCCCAGTGAAGTAGCCAGACTCGGTTGTTCAACACTCTACTTTTCTAGTTTTGAAAGGCGCTCTCCTTTGGAGAGCGCCTTTCAAAACTATGCTTTATGCCTATATCCAAATCTGATAACCTGATTAGATGAAATTTCAGACCGTTTTTCTCAATTGATAAAGCGTATTTCTGCAACTCATGCTGCTCGGAATTTTTCTGATCTTGTCAATCGCGTCTACTATCAGGGCGCAAGTTTTGAAATAGAGCGTGGTAACGAGGTGATTGCCCGAATTATTCCGGCTGCGCCTGCCTCGACAATCAGCCTTGCTAGTCTTGATCAAGCATGGAAACATCTGCCGCGCCTCAACCCGGAAGATACGGTCTTGTTTGCAACCAGCCTGCATGACATTCGCCAAAGCACTACACTGCCAGACTCTCAATGGAATTGTGCAAGATTTAACAGTGCTTAAGGGGCCACCATAAATATAATTATCGATTAGGGAAATTTGCTTGCCACCACTTAAACCAATCTGCCCAAGCGGTTTTTAGTAAGGCATAGGTCGGTTCAGATTTAGCTTCTTTTAATGGCATTGACAACTGACTCCAAACACAGCGTTGGTCTAGTAGCCCTGATGAACTGAAGGGCCAGCGTAAAACTTTGTCCCACCTTAAATCATAGACAAGTCGATTGCGGCGAAATTGACTCAGATTGGTTGTACTCTTGCCGCTCGGATCAATGCAAGCACTCAGATAAGCCCGACCTTGGTGGGTAAATAAACTATAAAAGTTGCCAGGTTGAAATTCTTGTTCAACCAGCTTGAACGGTAGAGCCTGGTAAACTTTTTTCTGATCAAGCAGAAATAGATTCAAAAATTCCTTAGTCTCGACAGAAACTTTGCGAGGTAGGACATAGCGAGCTTCCGCTGTCAGGGTTAGTGGATTGGCACCCGTTTTTCGATACTGATAGCGTTGGCTACTTAAAATATTGGGGCTGAGGTGGGCAGGATCAGCGATCGCTTGCTTGCTAATAGCTTGCCAGCCGCTCAGCGGCACCTGAGCCGGAAACTGAAACGCCTGTGGCTTGCCCATGCCGGGGTCAATCAAAGAGCGCACCAGCCCAAAGCTAATCAGGCCAAACAGCGGCAAGAGAATCCAGGTTCGCCAAGGCTTCATAGCTGCTGAGGGTCTTCTGGCAACGGACGGAGCCAATCTGGCAACCGAGTTAGCAGTTCCCAGAATAGCCAGAACACAATCACGTTGATGATGGAAAAAATATTGGAACCAGTGCCATGGTGCCAGAAGTCAAAGGCTGGCAGGTCTCTGGCAGCATTAACCACAGCCAGAATCGCAATCCGAAAACTATTCACCCCGATCGCGATCGCCACCGCCGCGATCGGCAATAGAAATCTTTGCAGCCAAGTCGTCGGGTAAATCGCCAAGAAAAATACGGTCATCTCCAGTAAGCGGACAATCGGAATGGTCGGCGAACAGGGGCCTAGCACCTCTACCGATGCTTGGGGAAGGTAGACTGCTATCCCTTGGTGATACGCATCGAAGCCCAAGCTCCAGAGCAGCCCAGCGGTGAGGCTAGCCGTCAGCTTTGAAGTCTGGACAAGCTCTGAGCTCACGACGCCTGGCATTGTGGTTGTTAAAAAGAAAAGTAGAATTATCCCTTCCAGCCAATATTGCCGCAAACCGCGCCATCCCGAGGCGATCAGAGCAAACCCGAAAGCAGCGATCGCCGGTAAAATCCGGAGAAATGTGTCTTCCTCTGGCATCACCAAGCATTTAAGGATTACCCAAAACAGCAGTAAGACACCACTCCACCAGGCAATTGGCGAGGGATAAAACTTTAGTTTGCCACGCCGCTGCCAGAGCCGATACAAAATGGCGCTCAAACCCAGGGCAATGGCGCTGATGTGGTCGTAGCTGTAACTCGCTTTCACCATCAGGCTAAAGTAAAAGCTGACCAGAAGACCAAACACGCCCCAGAGCAGCCAATCCGGTCGCTTTAGAAGCTTTTTTGTAACTGCTGCTGGGCGAGTCAGTAACTTAGCGTTTCTCATGCCCCTATTTTGATGCTGACCGACTTAAACGTACCCTAGCCCAAGCCGAAACCCACCACATCCAAATAAAGATGCCGGTGGCAATGCTCGCAATTAAAGCTTGTTGAACAAAATTTTTGATGATGCTAAATCGCTGCTCTTGGCGCTGAAGCTCAGTCCCAGTTTGCAGTTTAGACTTAGCCTGCGTCAGTTGCACCAGCATCTGATCTTTCAGTTGTTGGGGGCTAATCCCGCTGGGGGTCTGCACCTTCATCTGGTTGACCAGTTGGTTGATCTGGGCATCAGAGGTGGCCTGCTTGACCTGAGTTTCAACCCGCTGAACAGCAGTCAATCGCTGATCTAAGCCCTGGACTAATTCAGCCTGTCCTTGGTTGTATAGCCTGACCGTACTGCTCAGCGATAAGGGCAGCAGCATAAAAAACAGCAGCGCCACTACCAGCGTTGCGTAGGAAAACCCCTGCACTAAAGCCAACTCTCGCCTCTGCCGCCAGTTTCTGCCGCCGTAGAGAACAAGGGTCAGCCCAACGGCTGGAAAAGCTAGGTTCTGCACCAAATTGCCCACCAGTTGTAATTGCCAAACGGGGTTGCCAAAGGCAGGCGGAATAAAAAAATTAACGTAGAGCACAAGCGTCACCAGCAGTAAGGCGTAGCCTGTGCCTCGAAACAAGGTTGCTGTCTGGCGGCGCTGGTTGCTGAAATCTCGCACCAGCAAATTAGTGTTTTCTAAATCACACTGGGTTTTAAACAACTCCTCTTGCAGGTTGCGAGATGGAGTTTGATCGCTGTCCATACCGTTAAGTGAAAAGCCAGAATGGCGATAGAAACTAAGTCAGTTTAACATGGGGCAAAGATTGAGTCTGGGCTGAAGCCAGCTATCCAAAACCTTTTCCAGCCGTTAAACAAGTCATAAAAATCCTGTCATTGCAACAAGTCGAAGGCAGATCTACATGCGGTCTAAAACTTGAATGCCCAGTAAGGATAAGCCGAGTTTGAGCGTATGAGCTGTCAGTTGACAGAGGGCTAAACGCGACTGACGCTGACTTGGCTCAGCTTGAAGCACTGGACAGCGATCGTAGAACTGGTTAAATTTTTGGCTCAGTTCAAACAGATACTGACACAGCCGATTCGGCAGTAAATCGTGAGTGACCAGATTCAGGACATCGGTTAGCTGTAGCAAATGCCTTGCTAACACCAGTTCTGTTTCTTCTTGCAGCAGAATCTGAGTCGTTGTGCTAGCTTGCTCTGTTAGTTGCCCCTTGCGATAAATGCCTTGAACTCGCACGTAGGCATAAATCAAGTAGGGAGCCGTGTTGCCCTGGAGCGCCAGCATTTTGTCGTAGCTGAAGACATAGTTGCTGGTGCGATTTTGACTCAGGTCAGCGTATTTGACAGCGCTAATTCCCAAAACGTGGGCAGCATGGTCAATAAACTCTGGCGTTTCTGGTCGGTCTTCTTTTTTGATCCGGGTTTCCAGATCAGCTTTAGCGCCGGCGATCGCTTGATCGAGCAAATCTTGCAGCCGAATCGTATCTCCAGAGCGGGTTTTCAGCTTTTTGCCATCATCTCCCTGCACTAAGCCAAACGGGACATGCGTTATCTGCACTGACTCAGGAATCCAGCCGGCCCGCCTCGCCACCTGGAAAAACTGGGCAAAGTGAGCGGCTTGCCCGGCATCGGTGACGTAAATAATCCGATCGGCGTGATCCTGCTGAATCCGGTAGCGGAGAGCCGCCAAATCAGTGGTGGCGTAGTTAAAGCCCCGATCCGACTTTTGAATAATCAACGGCTGGGGGTCGCCGTTTTTGTTGGTGTAGCCGTCTAGAAATACACACTTGGCCCCCTGGTCTTCGACCAGCAGCCCAGCAGTGGTCAAATCTTCGACGATCGCACTCAGCAAGGGATTATAGAAAGATTCTCCCCGCTCGATTAGGTGAATATCCAGCAGGTCATAAATTTTTTGAAACTCCCGCCGCGATTGGGCGCACAGCAACTGCCAAGCTTTCAGGCTGTCAGGTTGCCCGGATTGCAGGCGCACCACCTCTTGACGAGCGATTTCTTGAAACCCAGGGTCGCTGTCGAACCGCTGCTTGGCCTGCTTATAAAAGCTGACCAAATCGCCCAAGTCGAGAGCATCGGAAGTTGTCAGGGCTTGGGGGCAGACTTCTCGCAGGTAAGTGATCAACATCCCAAACTGGGTGCCCCAATCGCCAATATGGTTCAGCCGCAGCACATCATGCCCCAAAAACTCTAGGACGCGGGCAATGCAATCGCCAATAATCGTCGATCGCAAATGCCCCACATGCATCTCTTTGGCAATGTTGGGGCTAGAAAAATCAACCACCACCCGCTGGGGAGTAGCCACGCAGGCAATGCCCAACCGGGGGTCAGCTTGCATCTGCTCAAGCTGGCTGCCCAAGTAGCTGGACTTGAGCTGGAAGTTGATAAAGCCTGGCCCAGCAATGGTGGGCGGGTCGCATAAATCACTGACATCAAGCTGGGTCAAAATTTGCTCAGCGATCGCCCGTGGCGACTGTCCACAGGCTTTGGCCAGGGACAAGGGAGCATTTGATTGATAGTCACCAAACTTGGGGTTACTGGCGGACACCAGCAACGGGTCTGCGTTGGCCAGTTCTGACCCCAGAGCGGCAACCAATGCCTGACTGAACCTGGCTTTCAGGTCATCTAAGGGAGAATTCATCCTCTGGGATTCCTATACTTGAAGCGAGATTGAGAATCACTCCATCTCAATCTCGCCCCCTAAATACTGTCGCGCTAGCTTAGCGGCGACTCGTTCGGCGCTGCTGCTGCTTTTCTTGGTTGAGCCGTCTACGATCGCGCCATTCAGCCAGAGTCAGGTAGCCGATACCGCCTGTGACGGCAACCAGCAGCCCAAGACCAACCAAAACTAAAACGCTGAGGACTGGAGTTTCCACCGCTTTGACCTACATGCCGTGCCGACCCCAAACCACCATGGCGATCGAGAAGGTAAATACACTCAAAACTCCTACCCAACCCAGTGTCAAAATATCCATAGCGCTTTGTTCTGAACGTAGTGCATTAATAGTTTACAGCTACCAGTATATCGCGGTTGTGCCGCAAACCTGCCCTGGGTTTTATTTTCAGCGATCGCCCATTTGGACTGACCACTTTCTCAGCATCACTCTATGTTGAGCAACTTGATCAGTGCCGTCCGACACAAATGTTTACCAGACTACAGAATTATTTACGGCTAGCCAGTTTAATTTTTTCCAAGTCGTAGGGCAATCTAGAAATAGAAAGAGATTAAAAGATATGGAACGGTGCAATAATTATTGCATAAGTATTATTTACTAATGTGAAGGTTTAGATCATAAATGTGAGGGTAAGGCCATGTTGTCACCACAAGACCTAATTGGGCAGAAAGTCTGGCTAAGCCTTCAGCTTGATGCTGAGAGTGAGCTGGTTTATGGAGAGCTAGAAACGAACCAAGTCCAAGCTGAAATTACCCAGCCGACTTCTCCTCCCTGGTTTTTTGCTCGCTATCTGAATCCGCCAACCTTAGTTAGAACTTCTGGACAGTGGCTTTCTCTGTATGAAGCGGAGCAAGCTGTTCTGCTCAATCCGGTGATTGAATACGATGACGATGATTACGAAGACGACCTTGATGACGATTTTCTGGAAGATAGTTTAGAAAGCTACGAAAACCAGTTGAACAGTCGGCGATCGTCCTTGAGCTACTGAAAATCCAATTAGAAGCCGAACTGCTACTTGCTTCAAGCACCTACACCGCTAAATTAGTCAGAGCAAAGTCTAAACAAGTCTTTTTGGTCAAAAAACCTCGATCAAACTTAGCTTAAATCCAGGCAGCACATCTTCCCCAGACAAAATCAACGGAGAGGAGAGCACTTCAATCTCTCGATTCGCTCGATAGATTTCTACAGTCTGATCCTTAGCATTGAGCAGCCACCCCAACCGCACTCCATTATCGATATACTCTTGCATTTTTTCCTGCAAAGACTTTAGACGTTCGGCTTTGCCGTCCCGCAGGGAATCGCTGGCTGAACGCAGTTCAACCACAAAGTCTGGAGCTAGCGGTAGAAACCCGTCAGGATCTGGGTTAAGAGCATTCATTCTGTCTTGTCGAACCCAAGCTGCATCAGGAGAACGGACTGCACTGTTAGGGAGAATAAAGCCTGTTGAAGAATCAAAAACCATGCCGAGCTTAGCTTGACGATTCCAGAAAATCAGATCAGCCGTGAGGTTTGCGTTCCGGTTTCCTGATTCCCAACCCGTCGGCGGCATTACAATTAGTCTCCCTTCTGCAGTACGTTCAAGCTTGAGATCAGGATTAAGCTGACAGAGTTTCCGAAACTGCTCATGGGTAAGATAAAGAACTGGCTCTAGGTTGAGGGTGAGGGCAGTCATAAGCAGGTGCTAAATTCAGCTATTGACAGCGTAGCATTGGGCAAACTTTTCGATAGTTATCAATCGTCTTGTTTGTTATTTTCTCCGCTGCATTGGTTTGATCTGCGCTTGCTGCTGCTCAATGATCTAAATCGTCCTCAAGAGAGAAGCAAAGATATTGAGTTGCTTCTGTAATGCTTGACTGGGCATATCCTCCAGCTATGATGAGGGCTGGGATAGCAGCGGTCGCGAATGAATTTTTTTGAGCAGGTCAATTGGCAAACGGGACGCGCTTGGCGACAGGTGAGTGAGCAGTCTTTGTACTGGCTGCAAAAGTGGCTTTCGTCTGCTCCGAAGCAGCAGCCAACCGAAAATCCAGACTGGTTGGAACCGCTGGTGATTTGGCTAGCCAGAGGGCTGGCCGCCCTGCTAGCTGTAGCGCTGGTTTATCTTCTGGTGCGATTTGTGTGGCCGTGGTGGCAGCGGCGACGATTGCCCCGCCCAACTTTAGAGGACGCCAAGTATACCGCGATCGCCCGTCAGCGTAGCCCCAGTGAGTGGTTATTGCAGTCTCGCCAACTGCAAGCCGAGGGCGATTTTGCAGGAGCTTGCCGTTGCCTTTACTTTGCTCTATTGCTGCGCTTAGAGGAAAGTAGCTGGTTGCCCCAAGACCCTGCCCGCACCAACCGAGAGTACCTGCGGGGGTTAGAAGTCTTTTGGCTCCGAGAGCAGCGCCCCCTTAATTTGCGGTCGGCGGCCCAGCAGATTTTTGCCACCCACGACCAACTTTATTATGGTGGACAAGCTGTTTCCTCCGAGACTTGGCAGCGCTGTGATCAGGCTTACTCTGCTCTAGAATCTGAACTGCTGAAGCCTTCTGCTACCCCTTAGTTTGTGATGACTTCCAATCCTTCTGATCAACCACTCAAAATCAATTCTCGCCGAACCAAAGGATTTTTGCGACGCTGGGGGCTGTGGATTGGCTTGGGGGTGCTTGTTTTTATTGGGTTAGTCCTGCTGAGTGCGCCTACCAGCAAAGAGGGGTCAACCTACGAGCGATCGCCAACGGGTTACTTTAACTGGTATAGCTCAGCCCAAAAGCAAGGAGTCTCAATTAAGCGCTGGCAAAAAAACTACGCCAAGCTGGCCGGGACGGGGCAGACCTTGATTCAAATTCGCGGCGATCGGACTGACCCGCCAAATGCAGACGCTAAAACAGCGATCGACGATTGGGTTGCCAAAGGCAATACCCTGATCAGCCTGGAGTGGGCAGGACGACTGACAGCAGCTCCCTTTAGCTCCCAACTAGCTAGCCCGGTCGGGCCAGTTTTAATTGAAACCATCCGCCGTCAACCTACGTTGGCAAAAGGCGATCAGGCGTTGCTGCGAGACAAAGCTGGCAGTGCAGTTTGGTCTAGCCCAGAATCTCAAGGGCAGCAGATCAAGGTTGCTTATCCATGGTTGGCCGCCAACGCCTATCCAGCAAACAGTAATAACTACAAGTTTTTAACTCGACTGGTCCAGCAGCCAGGCGGGCAAATTTGGGTAGATGAATGGATGCATGGCTACCGCGACCCGCTCACTCCCCAAGAGAAGGCGGCTTTGCCCGATCAGGATGTGTTTGACTATCTGAGTCGAACCCCTGTTTTTCCGCTCACCATTCAAAGCTTTTTAATCTTGCTGCTGTTGGTTTGGGCTGGCAATCGCCGGTTTGGGCAGATTTTAGCGGTTAAAAAGCCCGATTTGGCCAACAGTGAGCGCTATATTCAATCTCTGGCAGGTGTCCTCAACAATGCTCGCCACAGCGATTTTGTCTTGCAGCAGTTAGGAGAACAATTGCGTCAGCAGTTGGCAACTAAGTTGGGCGTTACTGCCGATCGGGCGGCTGGGACAGCCCGGCTTGATGACCAGCAGTTGGCAGTCGCCTGGGCTAATCAGTCTGGTAAATCACCGCAGGAGGTGCTGAATTTGCTGGGGCAGGTGGATCAAAAACGCCGCCTTAGCGATCGAGAGGTGCTGGACTGGATCAACCGAGCCGAGCTAATCTTAAAAGCTTGCTAGCGATCTAGATCACCCCAGTCGGCTGACTGAATCTGGATATTTGTGCTGATGCCTGTTCTTCCTAAGAAACTCTGGCGTATCCTACTTTCATTGACTTTATAGCAGCGCTTACATGGAATACACAGCCGTTGTCAGATTTATCTTTTTTAGGACAGTTTGGGGGGGAATCTCTTGAATAGCGTTTTTAATCAACTTCGGCAAAACCTTGGTCAAATTGTGATTGGACAAGAGGCGATCGTCGAGGGACTGCTGATTGCCCTGTTGGCAGAAGGGCATGTGATTTTAGAGGGCGTGCCTGGCACCGCTAAAACCCTGCTGGTAAAGCTAATGGCCCGGCTGATTGAGGCAGACTTTCGGCGGGTTCAGCTTACCCCGGATGTCCTACCGGCTGATGTGCTGGGTACGAGTATTTTTGACTTTAAGAGCGGTAGCTTTACCCTCCGCAAGGGGCCGATTTTCACCCAAGTCTTACTGGCAGATGAAATTAACCGTACCCCACCCAAAACCCAGGCGGCGCTGCTGGAGGCAATGGAAGAGCGGCAGGTAACGCTGGACGGCAATACTTTGCCCCTATCTCCGCTGTTTTGGACGATCGCCACCCAAAACCCGCTGGAATTTGAAGGCACCTATCCGCTGCCAGAAGCCCAACTGGATCGGTTTTTGTTCAAACTGGTGGTCAACTATCCTGCCAGTTCGGCTGAAAAAACGATGCTGACCAATGCCTTGCAGGGGTTTGAAGCCAGAGAACTGCCGCAGATGGAGTTAATTCCAATCATCACCGTTGAGCAGGTCTTGCAGTCTCGCCAGTTAGTGCGGCAGGTGCAGGTGCAAGAAACTGTGATTGACTATTTGCTGGCTTTGGTTCAGGCCAGTCGGCAACATCCAGATTTGCTGCTGGGGGCTTCGCCGCGATCGGCGGTCGGCTGGCTGCGGGCGGCCCAAGCCCAAGCTTGGCTAGATGAGCGAGACTTTGTCACTCCAGATGACATCAAGGCGATCGCCCTGCCGCTGTTGAGTCATCGTCTGATCTTGAAACCAGAAGCGCAACTGGACGGAACCAACCTAGAGCAAGTGATCAAGAATTTGCTAACTCGCGTTGCGGTGCCGCGATGACTGCCGTTGCGACTCCCAGCGCTCCTGCTCCGGTTCGGCCACCCCAGCGGCGAATTCCAAGCACCTCTTGGCTGGTGCCCACTACCCGTCTCTACTGGCTGCTGTTGCTGGGGCTACTGATTCCGCTGCTGACGGCGCTAGTGCCGAAAATTGGGGTCGGTTTGGGCTGGGGTTTACTGCTGCTGTACGACTTGCTGCTGTTGGCGATCGCCATCGTCGATTTTAGGCGGGCTAAAGCCTGGCAATTCCAGCTTCGGCGCGAGTGCGAACCTCGACTCTCGATTGGGCGAGACAACCTAATCCGACTCCAGATTGCGGTTCCGGCGGGGCCAAAGGGTGTCAAGTCGGCTCAGTTAAACCTGCGCGAATACCTGCCTCAAGACTGGCGGCTGGATCGCTCCGAACTAGAGGGAATAATTAAACCCCAAACCAGCTTGGAGTTGACTTACCATGTGTTTCCGCCTCGGCGAGGCAAGTTTGCTTGGCAAGGGCTAGATTTGCGGCTCCAGAGTCCTTGGGGCTTGGTCTGGCGCTGCTGGCACGAAACGGTCGTAACTGAAGTTGAGGTTTACCCAGATTTAATCGGGCTGCGATCGCTGTCTGTCCGGCTGAGCCTAGAGTCAGCAGGCAGCCTGCGGCGGCGACGGCAAACGCTGGGTGGAACTGAATTTTCAGAGCTGCGCGACTACAGCTTGGGAGATGACCTGCGCCTGTTGGACTGGAAAGCGACCGCCCGTCGGGGCAGACCCCTAATCCGGCTGATGGAACCAGAGCGCGATCAGCCCTTGATTATTCTGCTGGATCGGGGACGACTGATGACAGCGACGGTTGCCGGCTTAAAGCGGTTTGACTGGGGCTTAAATGCAACTTTGGCCTTGGCAATGGCGGGACTCAGAAGGGGCGATCGGGTGGGGGTGTGTATCTTCGACCATCAAATTCAAACCTGGATTGCGCCGCAGTCGGGTCAGTCTCACCTCTCTCGAATTATGGGTCAGGTCTATCAGGTGGAACCCGTTTTAACTGAGTCAGACTACATTGGCACCGTCAGCACCTTACTGAGCCAATATACTCGCCGCGCCTTGGTAGTGTTGCTGACCGACATAGTTGATGCCACAGCTTCGGCCGAACTGCTAGCCGCCATGGGCCGACTCACCCCCCGCTTCTTACCGTTTTGTGTCGCTTTTCGCGATCCGCAAGTGGATGCGATCGCCCATCGTCCGCTTTCCCTAACGCCTGCCCATCCTGACGATCAGGTGCAGTTGCTGTATGAACAGGCAGTCGCCCTAGATTTAATCCGGCAGCGCAATTTGGCCTTTGCCCAGTTAAAGCAGCGAGGGGTTTTAGTCCTAGACGCCCCCGCCAATGCAATCAGTGAGCAATTGGTCGATCGCTACCTGCTGCTAAAAGCCCGCAATCGGATTTAAAGCTTTAGCCAATGGAAATTGACTACATTGCCCTGTTTGTGACCAATGTTGAGCGATCTGTTGCCTTTTATCAACAGGCTTTGGGGTTTGAGTTTACTAAACCTGCCAAATCCGATGGCGCCGAAGGGCGAAGCGGGCAACTGCGAATTGGAATTTACGATCGGCGCTGGTTAACTCACCTCCTCGGTGAACAAGGCACAGAATCAATTGGGCATCTTTTTCTGCTGTCAATGACCGTTCCTGATTTGGAAGCGACCCACCAGCACTTGCAGCAACTAGGAGTCAACATCCTCAAACCACCGCAAGACATGGTTTGGGGACAGCGCATTTTACTGCTAGCCGACCCAGACCACAACCTGCTGGAAATTGTCCAAAGATCCCCGTCCTCAGAATAAATGGTGTTCTGCCAAATCATTAACCTATCAATCAGCGGGGTAAATGTGATAGGCTCAGTAACTGCGCTTGTAAACCTATTTGACTTTTTATTGAAATTCTTAGGGCTGATTCAAGCAACCATTTTTGATCTACAGAGGTAAGCATGGCTAAGCGCCGTAACCAAAAGAAAGAAAAAGCTCTCCGTAACCAAGCCTACGCCCGCAAATTTCGGAAACGTACCAATACTGGTCGATTTGGCCGCAGATTCTACGGCGATAACCGCTCCTCAGAGAAGGGGCCAGAAGGGGAAAATCAAGAGACAACAGCCATGGACGCGGCTGAAAGCTAGCAGGCTCGCCTAGAGAGCATTGAGTTGATCAATTATCAACTCAAAACTCGGTAAAGATCGGCTGTGAAACTGACTGTTGAGGCGATCGCCAGCCGCCAAGCCTGATTTCAAGGCAGCAGCGACCCCGCTGCCCCCACACCAATCACCGCAGCAGATTAGCAACTGCTCTATAGGAGCCTGTAAAAACTCGGCTGGGTAGGGATGCAGCGGGAAAGCGTAGCGCCAGCGATGCACCTGAAGCCAACTGGGGGCTGCTAGCCTAGGCAGCAGATTTTGTTCAGCTTGGTTGAGCATGGCTTGACCCGCAGCCTCCAAACTGGCTGACTCCAAGCAGGAATGGGCAAAGGCGGCGGTACTTTGCAAAACAACAGTCGGCTGTGCAAGCTGAGTCCGCTTACTACTGTCAATGCCAACCCAGTCCAGGATCGGGTCATCTAGGGCAGTGATCGCTTGCCAGGGCAATTGGTCTATTTCAGTCTGAAATTCTGGCGGATAGCCGGCGATCGCGCTCAAGCAGGGAGCATAGGTTGCATCTTGCAAAGCCCGGACAAATTCTGGGGCCAGTCCTTTGGCAGCCAGGGGTTCACACAAATCCAGCGCTTGGGGAGCCGGAATCGCAATTACTAAAGCAGTGGCACTGACGGGCGCTGACGATTCGCTGATGATCTGCCAACTTGCCTCTGGATACATGGCAATTTCGCTCAGATGCAGCCCAATCACCCTTTGATTTAAACGAACTTCTAATCCTTGCCCCAGGAATTTGGCGATCGCGCTTATTCCCAGCGGAGCCGCATAGCGAGGGTAGCTTTCAGGCATCGGCTTTAGCCCATCTGCTGCCCAGGTATAAAGGGGAGTAGCCCAAGGCACAATCATTTCTCGCTGCAACAAGGCTGGCACTAACGGGTATAACTCTGATTTCGGGTTTAACTCCAGATACCGAACCCCGTGGTCTGCCCATGTTTCCTGCAAGCGGCGAGTTGCCATTCGCCCGCCCAAGCCGCGCGATTTTTCCAGCACGACAACCCGATAGCCAGCCTGGGTTAGCTGCTGGGCACAGATCAGTCCAGCCATCCCAGCCCCAATCACCGCAACATCAAAGCAATCCTGATCCATGAGCGGGTTGTCCTAAAGATTTCAGGATTGCAGGGGCTTAGACCGTGCAATCCTGACTTAAATACCACTTGAGCAGGTAGGGCTAGTCCTGGCTGCTTAAGGCTTAACAGACTTAATCTCTTGCGGATGGCTGGGTGGAACGCCCTCAATTGTGATCAGCGATTCTAAAACAGACTTGACAACTGGAATCGATACGGTTGAGCCATAGGCATTATCCCCCTGCGGTTCGTCAACCACCGTCAGCAAAACATAGCGAGGACTTTCTAGCGGGAAAACACCGACAAAGCCAGTAATTCGTTTATTGCTATAGGTGCCGTTAATTGCCTTTTGAGCCGTGCCAGTTTTGCCCCCCAGACGATAGCCCGGCACTTGAGCCGATTTACCTGTGCCATTGGTGACAACATAGCCCATCATTTTGACCACCTGCTGGGAGGTTTGGGCGGAAAAAACGCGGCGAGGTGGGGGAATGTTAGGCGCTTTCACCAGCTTCCCTTTGCGATCGAACAGCCCCTGCATGACATGGGGCGTGACCAGCTTCCCGCCGTTAGAAACCGCGGCAGTCAATTGAGCCATCTGGATTGGTGTAATCGAAAATCCTTGCCCAAAGGCAGTCGTGGCTGGTTCAATCGGGTAATTCACAAACTGATCCCTGGGTTTAAACTGCCCTGGCGTTTCAAACGACAAGTCAGTGTCAGTTTTTGAGCCTAAACCTAAACGCTTGAGAAAGTCGTAGTAGGTCGCAGCGCGGACTCGCTGCATCATGTGCACCATGCCAACGTTGCTCGAAACGCCCAGCACTTGGGCAATTGACAAGGCTCCGCGCCCACCGGCCGAGCTAAAGTCATTGTTTTGAATCGGCCAACCGCCGACAAAAATTCGACCCTCATCATAGAGGGTTGTATCTGGGGTAATCGCTTTGTTTTCGAGGGCGATCGCCGCATTGACGGGCTTAAACGTCGAGCCGGGTTCATACAGGTCTGCCACTGCCCAGTTGCGGAACAGGGCTGGATCAGCCTTGTAATACAGATTGGGATTAAAAGAAGGCTCTGACACCAAGGCGAGCAGAGCGCCATTTTTGATGTCCATCACAATCACTGTCCCCCGTTTGGCCCCAAACTTATTCAGTTGCTGGCGGAGAGCAGTCCGGGCCACCCGTTGCAGCCGAACGTCGATCGTCAGCCGCAAGCTATAGCGACTGGTCGGGTCAACTGGATCGAGCGCCGCCAGGTTAGGCAACAAAAATCCAGCCCCATCACCCGTTAAAATCCGCGACTGCGGCGGAGCTTGCAGCAATTTAGCCTGGCTATACTCAAGCCCCGCTTGACCTTGATGATCGCGGTCAACATAGCCAATAATTCCAGAAGTTAATTCTTCTTGAGGATAAATTCGCTTCCACTCACGGTTAAGTTCCAGTCCATCCAGCTTCAAATTGCGAATTTGGCTGGCAGTTTCTTCTGAAAGTTCATATTCAACCGGAATCCCACTTTTAGCCGTGCCGAACAGCTTTTCTAGCTTCGCTGCTGGCTGCTTCAGCAAGGGAGACAGCTTGGCTGCAATGGAAGCATTGGTCTCTGGGGGTTTAAATAAAAAGGGATGGGCAAATAGCGTAAAGGCGGGTTGATCTGCCGCTAACAGGTCTAGACGGCGATCGACAATCGGGTAGCGAGCAACTAACGGCGGCAGAGATACCTGCTGCTGACCTTGAGCTTGCTGCTGGAGAGCTTTTGTCGCGTAAATTTGCAGGTAAATCAAGCGAGCCGCTAGCCCGACCTGACCCACGACCAAAAATAAGCCAATCAGCCAAAGGCGAAACTTTGAAGGTTGAGGCGGAGGGGGAGCTGAAACATTCGACCGAGGAGCAGAAGTGCGTGAACGACGGGCAGATGTAGAGGTCATAGGGCGGAAGGAGACAGACACTTCTCAGGCGTTCTCAAGCGGAAAAACCGGCTTTACTACCAGGCCAGCCATCCCGAACTGAGAGACTCCAAACTCAAACTTAGTAGCTGACGGGAGACAACGGCGCCACCGGCAACACAGCAGCACGATGAGGCTTGGCGGCTGGCGTGACCGGCGAGGGGGAGGGAGCTAGAAACAGGGTGTTTTCTGGCACTTGGCGGACTAAACCTGTCGGCTGACGCTCTGCTTTTTCGGCAATCTGAAACTTATTGATTTCAATATTGGCTAGCAGTTTGCGCTCTGAGCGCTGCAATTGCTCTAGCTGCTGATAAGACTGCCCCCAAGAGTGCTGGTTCAAGACGTTCCAGCCATAAATCGGCAAAAGACTCATTCCCAGTAAGCAAGCTGTGCCGGTGGAAACATGGCGGAAGGCAATCAGAGAAGTTAACCAGAATGGGCGCGGCGGAGTCACCAAAGCTGCTACTTGCGGTTGCAGCCTGGCCCGCCTGGTCTCTACGCGCTTGCGGCGCTCTTGCTCAGCAGCCGATCGCTGGTAAGGATTAGATAATTCAGGTTTTACGGCAGCAGACATAGCACCAATACTCCTCACGCCAAGAAAAAACTTAAAAGATTATGCTCAAGCAGCTTATGAAATGAATAACTCCTAAACCAGCCATTCATGCATCCAGCAACACAGAAATTACACACAAATGATTAAGAATAAACTTCAATAAAATGAGCTGATTTCTTAACCCAGATTAAGCTGTATTTTAGACCTAGTTTACACATTCAACCGGAGTTTTGCCGACTCTAGTCTGGGATCACTCTTTGCTGTCATCCTGACGCTCAGCCAACCGCAACTTGGCAGACCGAGAGCGCGGGTTAGCCGCAATTTCAGCCGCATCGGCCACAATCGGTTTTTTGGTTAAAACTTTTAAGTTGGGATGGTTGCGCAGCCCAAATTTGACTCGGCGATCTTCCAGGCTATGAAAGCTAATGATGGCAATTTTTCCCCCTGGTTTCAGCCAACTGGGCGATCGCTCTAACAAAGTATCGAGAGCCAGCAATTCTTGATTAACGGCAATTCTGAGCGCCTGAAACACCCGTGTTGCGGGGTGAATGCTTTGGCGGGGACGATGGGGCATCGCTTGCAGCACAATTTGCGCCAACTGAGTGGTGGTTTGAATTGGCCGCTGGGCGACAATTCGAGCCGCAATTCGGCGCGAAAACCGTTCTTCACCAAACTGATAAAAAATATCCGCCAGTTCCGTGGCAGAAGCTGTGTTGATTAAGTCAGCCGCCGTCAGCGATCGCCGCTGATCCATCCGCATATCGAGCGGAGCTTCTTGACGAAAGCTGAATCCCCGCTCTGGGCGGTCAATTTGAGCCGAACTCACCCCTAAGTCAGCCAAAATACCATCAAACCGGAGTGAGCCGGGATCATAGTCAGCAAAGTTATGTTGGTAAAACTGGACGCGATCGCCATACTCCTGCAAGTGAGCTTGGGCCGCCGCTAGGGCTTGCTGGTCTTGATCGAGGGCGGTCAAGGTAATCGCTGGGGCGATCGCCAAAATCAGACTGCTGTGCCCGCCGCCACCGACGGTTGCATCCAGGTAGTGACCGTCAGGGCGAATCTCTAGCCCTGCGATCAGTTGCCGACTCAGGACAGGAATATGCTCAAACGTTAAGGTCAAAGTAGAATCCGGCTGCGATATGGCTCTGTCTTGAGCCTAGCGGATCGTTGCCCGACTCGCTGCGGCCTAAAATATAAAGATCAGTTTCAGCGACCAGTCCGGCGATCGCCGGACTTCAATCCGATTTAAAAACTCACGAAAATAAAATCGCCGCTCGGCTTCCGACAAGTCGTACCAAAACTGCGGGATCGAGATTGTCTGAGCAATTTGGCGCAGATTGGGCGGTGGCAGTTGGGCACGTTGGCTCTCTAACGCCGCAATTTCTGTCCGGAGCTGATAGGTTCGCAGGGCGGCGGTCTCCGAATCGAGCACACCGTTGGCAATCAGATCCGGCAGTTGCTCGATCACCTCGGCTTTAGCCGCGATTGTACTGGTGAGTCCCGTCTGAATTTGGCTCATCATCGGTAGATTGACCGCGGCGATCGCCGATGGCAATTCTTGACAAATTTGCTCGATTGTTTGGTTTAAAACCGCCGCGTAAGGGATGGCCCGACATTTTGGTTTGGCAGCACAGTCTGTCGGCCGAAGATAAAGATACTCCTGCACTCGACGAGGCGCTGTTACCCGCGCAATCGTCATGGAGGACTGACAGGCGGCGCAAACCACTAAACCGGCTAGCGATCGGGGGGCGCTGGCGGAGCGAGAGGGCAAACTGCGGTTGCGCCGGAGTAACCGATCCACTTGGGCTGCTTCTTCGCGGTCAATAATTGCTGGGTGAGTATCGCGCAGAATTTGCTGATTTCGGTAGACTAAATCTCCCCGATAAACCGGATGGGTTAACCAACGCCGTCCGGTCGCCACAGAAATCTGCTTGCCGTGTTTTTTCTCCAGGTAGCGCACTGATCCCCGCAGTGATCCATAAAGTAAAAAGTGCTCAAAAAAGTCCTTCACAATCGCTGCTGCTGCCCGGTCGATTACGTAGCGATCTTTGCCGCGCCGATAGCCGTAGGCGGTTTTACCGGGAGGGGGTAGGGCTTTCAACCGCTTACGGGCATGTCCGCGCCGAATTTGGCGGCTCCGCTGTTGCGCTTGCACGCTTTGGAACATCTCTAGGTCAGAGTCTGGGCAATCTCCTGTCGTTCCATTTTCTTCTTCCAGGGTAAATATATGAACACCTAAGGCTTTGAGCTGAGCTAAGCGATCGCTAACTTGAGCAACAGATTCTCCCAATTCCTCAAACCGTCTGAGCAGCAAATAGGCGACAGGTTCGTGCTGGCAGTCTTGCAGCAGTTGTTGAAGCTGAGGACGGCGCTCGTCTAAGTCCTGGTAGACGCGGTTGATCTCCCAGCCCCAAATTGCCGGATCGAGGGGTGACTCGAACATTGGGTCACTGTAGCTGTAGGCAATGATATTCAAGCGACAACTGCAACTTTGTGCAAAAGGGCTAACTGGATATGTTACGTTAGTAGACGGTCAAAATTTTTAATTTGCCAGGGGTCGCTAACTCAACGGTAGAGTACTCGGCTTTTAACCGATTAGTTCCGGGTTCGAATCCCGGGCGACCCATTCCTAGAGTCAACCAGAGTTACCAGTAGTCAAGATCGTAGATGCCTAGTGTAGAACAAGCCCTGCAAACGATTCAGGTGTGTCACTGGCTATCGAACTGCTATCTAGACATTCACCTTTTTCGGTATGACAGCAAGCGAGAAGAAATTTATGTTTTGGCTGGCGACAACATCGGCATCACAATTTTTTCCAATGGTACATGGGAGTTTGATTATGAGCCTGAAACCTGACCTAGAACAAATGACTCGCAAAGCTTTGAGGGCCTACGTTCTCTCCCACCGAGATGATGAAGAGGCCTTACGCTTCTACATTGATCGACTACACACCGATCCGGATGTCATTAGACACACTGGCAGTTTTAATCAACAGGGAACCACTCAGCTTGAGCACCTGATTCAGCAACAAGCCCAGCGAACCATAGACGAGTGATCAGGCTTGAAATAGGTATAGAACTATGTGCAAAATATAGACCTTATCTTTTGGCTCCTTTTCCAGTAACTGCTTCAGCCGATAAGCTAATCGCCTTTTAACCGATTAGTTTTAGTTTCGAATCCCGGGCGACCCATTTCTAGAATTAACGCTTGCTTCTCGTTCAAGATATCCTGCCAGAGCCATCTCAAGCACTCAAGTGGCTAATCAATTTCGGCTGCAAGGGCTGTAAATGCCTGTTTAACCCCTTCGGGCAACTGATTTAAATCACTTAATCAGGAAAATAATAAATCTGATTCTCTTCTTTATTTTGAGCAGTTGAAAGAGCAGAGAAAAAAGTAATGATTGATACAAACTCGTTATAACGAGTTAGCTTTACTAGCATCAATGAGTAACATTGGGAGCAGAAAGCGTGACAGCAGTTTTAGCCCAAACAGGTGCGTCCACTGATATTGCCGCCTATGTCAAAAGCGATGGCCGAGCCGAACTGGTGCAGCAGGTGCGGGGTAAAATTAACGACCTCGGCATTCAATACATTTATTACCAATTTATTTCGGTCACGGGTCGGATTGTTGGTAAAGGCGTTCCGGCTGACCATTGGGAAGCGATTTCTGAAAAAGGGATTCAACTGGTTTACGGCTCAACCGCTAACTTAGCCATGGATCGGCACCGCAACTACATTGGCTATGGCCCAGAAGCGGCGGAATTAGTTGCCATCCCAGACCCGGAAACCTTTGTTCAACTGCCTTGGGACAAGCGAGTGGCGCGGGTGTTTTGCACCTGCTTTCGCAACCGCGAAGAACCTGTTGATCCAGGCGCCTACCTCACCTCGGACTGTCGGGGCAACCTGAAGCGGATTCACGCCCAGTTTCAGCAAGATCATAACGGGCTGCACCTGCGCCACGGCTGCGAACCAGAAATGATGTGGCTGAAGCGAGATCCTGACGGCAAACCAGCCGGAGGGGTGACGAAGCCCAACTGCTACCACATTGATCAGTTTGAAGAACTGCGCCCGGTGTTCTTGAAGGTGATTGAATACTCTCGTGCGATGGGGCTAGACATGATTCAGGGCGACCACGAAGATGCGCCGGGGCAGTTGGAATTGAATTTCACGTTTGACGATGCCCTGCGCACCAGCGATCGCCTCGTTACCTATCGGCAAATTTGTGCTCAGGTGGCCCGTGAGTTCAACCTGATTGCCTGCTTTATGTCGAAGCCATTCATGGGCGTTTCAGCTTCTGGCTGTCACCACAATTTGTCGCTCTGGTTCGGCGGCAGTGACACCGTTAATGAATTAGGAGCAGAATCCCTGCCAGGCATGTCTGGTGCTTTCGCCTATCGCAAAGGCGGTGAGAATACCTTCTTACCCGTCGATTCTGAAAAACCTGGGCCAATTGGCTTGAACTGCATTGGCGGTGTGATTGAGCATTTAGGGGCACTGACGGCGATCGGCTCTTCTACCGTTAATTCCTACCGTCGCCTTTGGGATACCGGACTTTGGGCCCCTGTGTATGCTGACTGGGGCTACCAAAACCGCACCTGTGGTCTGCGCGTCTCGGCCCCCGGTCGGTTTGAGTATCGAGCCGTTGATTCAATGGTCAACCCCTATCTAATGGCAGCCGGGCTGCTAAAGGCGTTTGATGATGGGATCAAGCGCAAACTGGATCCTGGTGAGCCGGAACAGCGCAACATCTATGAAGCGATGGAATCTGGCAAAACAGTTAAGAAATTGCCAATGTCCCTCGGCGAAGCCCTCGATCGCCTGGCCGCCGATGAAGTAATTAAGTCTGCCATGCCGGGCGAAATGTATCAGGTCTATAGCTGGTACAAACGAGATGAGTGGGAGCGGTTCTTAGCCACTACCACCAATTGGGATTTGGAAACTTATTTAGATTGCTTACCGTAATCTGCCGCCCTCTTTCTGCCTTTTCTCCCTTTACTAAAGGAGGTTGCTTGCGCTTTTTGGTGTTTCAACATGGTGCCTCAGATCATCCCGGAATTTTTCGTGACTTGTTTGCTGCCGATCAAATTCAGTGGGATGCGATTGATCTGAGCAAGGGTGAGTCAATTCCTGACCTATCGCCTTACGCTGCTCTCTGGGTGATGGGTGGGATGATGAATGTCTGGCAAGAAGAGCAATACCCCTGGCTAAAGCAAGAGAAAGCCGCAATTCGAGCAGCAGTAATAGATAAAAACCTGCCCTATTTTGGCATTTGCCTTGGGCATCAGCTTTTGGCTGATGCTCTAGGAGGAGAGGTAGGTGTGGCAACCCAGGCAGAAATTGGGCTGTTAGAAGTTGAGCCAACGGCGATCGGGCAGCAAAGCCCTTTTTTAGCCGGACTGCCAACCCCAATCAAGTGTTTGCAGTGGCATGGGGCAGAAGTTAAAACCCCACCCCCCCATGCCCAGGTATTGGCTTGTTCATCTGCCTGTGCAGTCCAAAGTTTACTGATCGGCGATCGGGCGTTTGGGATTCAGTACCATGCTGAAGTTTTATCCACCACTTTGGCAGAATGGTGTACCGATCCTGCCTCTAAAGGAATGTTGATAGACCACTTAGGGGAGCAGGCTCTACCCAAGCTCAACCAAGCAGTCCAAACTCACCTCCAGACCCTTAACAGCAACGCCAGAAAGCTCTATCAAAACTGGAAAGCCGTTGTACTGGACTAAAATGCTATCGATCCCAACATTTCAAAATTGCTATAAAACTTAAATTTGATCGCTCGCTGATTAGCATAGGCTGCTTTACGCTAAGACTTAGGTAAAGATATTTAAGCAGTTCTGGCACTTACGATGAAACAGACCATCCACGCGATCGCAGCAAAACTATCCCAACTTGCCACCTGGACAATTAGACTGGCTCTACTTTTGCTGCTAACTGTTTCAGGATTCGGGGCGCTCCCTGCTCTGGCGGATAACTACGCCAAAGAAATTCTGATCAATCAAGACTTTTCCGGGCGTGACCTGCGGGATTCCAATTTCACCAAGGCCAATCTGCTGCGGGTCAACTTTAGCCATGCCGATTTGCGAGGCGTTAGCTTTTTTGCTGCCAACCTAGAGGCTGGGAACTTAGAAGGTGCAGACTTCCGCTCTGCAACCCTAGACAGTGCCCGCTTTGTCGATGCCAACCTCACCAATGCCAACTTAGAAGGTGCGTTTGCCTTCAGTGCCCAGTTTCAAGGTGCCACGATCGATGGAGCAGACTTCACCGACGTTGACCTGCGGGATGACACCCAGGCCATGCTCTGCCAAATTGCCAAGGGGACTAACCCTGTCACTAAAAGAAACACCCGTGAGACGCTCAATTGCGCTTGAGTTAGACCTGACAGCCAGAATGATTTAATTTTTGCAAATGTAGAGGATTGGCGAGCGCTGCCCACAAATAGGTTCTACTGAAGGAGGATATTCTGATGGAAGAGAATCCAAGCATCCTTTCGCACATTTCGATCGGCACGAATAACTTTGAACGGGCTGTTGCCTTTTATGACCAAGTATTGCCAACCATCGGCTGCCAGAGAATCATGGAGCACCCAGGCGCAGTTGCCTACGGTAAAAAATATCCTGAGTTTTGGATCCAAACTCCGATTGACGGTCAAACTGCGACGGTTGGAAACGGCACTCATATTGGCTTGATTGCTCCCACAAAAGCGGCTGTCCATGCCTTCTATGAAGCTGCTTTGAGTGCAGGCGGAACCGACGATGGTGCCCCAGGTTCAAGACCAGATTACGGCGAACCCTACTATGGGTGTTTTATTCGCGATCTGGATGGGCACAAAGTTGAAGCCTCATTTTGGGATTTCTCGCTGGAGCAGAATGCTTAAAAATCCTAATTTGCCAGGACTTTAAACTTTAGAAATTTTAGTTCTGGATCGCTCAAGCACAGCTTTACAAGTATTGCTCATTAACTTTAGAAGATTGATTTTCTAGCGCCGCTTGCGATCGCGGCTTTTGCTTTCAAGACCTTGATAGACAAAGCTAGAGAACAAAAAAACTATCTCAAAAATAACTGTAAAGCAGCAGATTAAAAAAGATGAAAAAATATCTAATACCCTAGTCTTCTTTGTTGATCATTTAGGTCAAAAACTAATTAATAATCCGTCTTTAAAAGCCAAAGGTATCTTTACAATGAGTGAGCGATAAATTCAAGCATTTATTTCAATAGAACGATCCAGGTTGCGACTATTGGCAGACCCTAGCCGTATTCAGATTCGATTAAGCTTTTCGGTATCAGTTCAAGGAGTATCCCGATGAAAAAGCTAGGCTATATTATTGCGGCTGTTGTAATCCCAGCGATTTTTGCTCCGGCTGTCAGTGCTCAACAATCAACTTCTTATATCCAAAAATCTGACAATACAACGGGTGGGGTGGCTGGTATTGTGAAAGCTGACATTCGACCATCTACCTCTCAGAGCCTTGGCCCGGCCCATAGAATCCAGGTTTATACTGGTAATCAACCCTTAACTCAACTAACAATTCAACCCCTTTACAATGTTCGGGTTGATGAGAATAACATTCAGGTGATTGAAGATGAGTCGAACGGCAAACTCGATGCAACTGTCACTGTAGACGAGCAAAATAAAGTGACGATCGCGTTTGCTCAACCTGTGCCACCCGAAAAGGTGCTTGAGATTAGAATGTTTGGTTTAACTCCACCTAATCAGTTCTTCCCTAAAAGCTTAGCCTACTCGGTTAATGGCTCCTATGAAGGCATGAGTCAAACAATGCCGTTTGGGGTTGTGCAGGTAAGAACTTATGGGCCTCGCTAAGCCGCCATTCTGGTTATTTTAAGAGTTTCAGAATTTTAAGTAGACTCACTACTCAAAATTCTGAAACTCTTAGTATTTTTTTAGCCTGAATGGAAATTCTGATTGCGATTATTTGCTGAATTTTTATATTAAAAAAAATAAAAATATAGTCTTATTTCTTTCTTTTTCTTTCTCTGTCAAAGCTATTTCGATCGACAGACAAACTGATTTCATATTAATCCATTCGGTAGACAGATATCAGCAGCTTTTATCTGATTCTAGTAGTGAACAGATGTTTAGAATTCATGAGGATACTTTAATGAGTAACCAAGACACTTCGTCAGATACCTACGATCGCGGGATTATTCCGGCTGAAACAGCAGCCCGCAAAGAAAGAGAAGGAGACAACTATAAGCAAATTCCCGAAGACCCCGATGGCTTTAATACAACCGGAGGCTACACTGTTGACTCGGAAGGGCTAGCGAACAACTACGCGATTGAGCCAGAAATGTACGTTAACGAACCTGGTGATTTGCGAGAATCAGAGGAAGCTGCTAGACAACAGCGCCAGCAAGAGTTGCAGGAAGTCAGGGAAGATGATGAAACTGGCAAGCTGACGATGGATCAAGACAGTCGCGGTCACGGGCCAGGCGTGATTTAAGCAAAAGTCTGTGGCGGTCAAACTTGGCTGACAAGCAAGGGTTCCGCAAGAACCCTTGCTTGTCAGAGCTTGTAATTTTGTCGTCAAATTCAGATGATGGTGACGCTTGAACTTTGGGGCAACTCCCCCTTTAGGAGATTTTTAGCAAAAAAGTTACCTGCTGGCTTCGACTGCGCTCAGCCAGCCGTGCCCTGAGCGCAGTCGAAGGGCACAACTCGAAGGGTAAAATCTTTCTAAGAAATCTCCTTAACTCAAGCCTGATAAATTAAGTGCATTACGTATGGTTAGGTATAAGTCAAAAAGTTTAACCAAGCAAGCTTGGCAGCAAGAACTGAATGATTTAGTCCGGGGGGCCTCTGGCGGATTTTTATTTGGGATTCCACTTATTTACACAATGGAAGTTTGGTGGATTGGCTCCTACGCTGAGCCGCCGATGATGCTGGGCTTGCTAGGCGTGACGTACATAGCAGTATTTCTACTCAACCGAACCGATGGGTTTCGGCAAGGAACCGATGATCCACCCATCACGACAGCAGTGGATAGCGTAGAGGCGATAGCAATTGGGATTGTCTGTGTGACGTGTGTCCTGATCCTGCTGCAAGAAATAACTTGGCAGACCCCCAGGCATGAAGTATTGGGCAAAATTATTTTTGAGGGTGTTCCGTTCGCGGTTGGCGTCGCCTTAACCCGATCGCTGATTAACCCAGAGCAAAAAGAATCAGATTCATCCTCGAACTCATCAGACGCTTCCAAGCCCAGTCAACTCTGGCAGCAGACCCTGACTGACATTGGCGCAACTCTCGTTGGAGCCATGGTGATTGCCTTCAGTATTGCTCCCACCGATGAGGTGACAATGCTAGCCTCCGCCGTTACTCCACCTTGGCTGTTGCTGATTATTGCGGCCTCATTGTTAGTCTCCTATAGCATTGTGTTTGCGGCCGGCTTTACATCGGAGCAAAAGCGCAAGCAGCATCAAGGAATATTTCAGCGCCCGCTGATTGAAACTGCTGTCTCTTACTTATTCTCTTTAGGGATGGCAGCCTTGATGCTATGGTTTTTCCATCGGCTCAGCGTTTCCGACCCGTGGAGTTTGTGGCTGAATCAGGTTTTGATATTGGGTTTGCCGGCAACCATTGGTGGAGCAGCCGGACGTTTAGCAGTATGAACAAAAGACTCTCCCGCCCTCAGCGCCGTTTACTGCCGGAGTGGATTACTTTTCTGGTTGCCTTGTGCATTGTGGCCGTGATCGTGGGACTCGTGATTTATGAGTGGGTGACTGAAAGTAACCAGCCGCCAATTCTTACCATCAGCCGACAGGAGATTCGAGAAGCTGAAGGGCAGTTTTACGTTCCCTTTACTGTCACCAATAAAGGTGGATTAACGGCTGAATCCGTTCAGGTTTCTGGAGAGTTACAGATTGAGGGGCAACCCAGCCAAATTGGCGACCAGCAAATTGATTTTCTCTCCAGCGGCGAGCAGCAAGAAGGCGCGTTTATTTTTAACCACAATCCCAGTCGGGGTGAGCTAAGGCAATGTAAATAAATAAGTCATCGGTTTGTATAATGAAAGAGTAATCCTCATCTTGGTAGATACTTCTATGATTTCTGCTGGGCAAGTAGAACATATTAAAGCCAAGTACGAAGCCTTAAAA
>JAHHGS010000098.1 GCA_019359715.1 Aphanocapsa sp. GSE-SYN-MK-11-07L
CGTAAAGTCACTGAGGAGTTTAAGCAAACGATGGAGATCGTATTTGATGATTATCTACCGCAATGGAATTACACTGCCAAGCCACAAGTGATGTAATTCCGGATCTTATTTAATCCACGATCCTTAGTCACAAATTTAATCCAGTTGGCTAGAGGCATCGAACCAAATGACTTGTAGAGGGCAATGTCCTGAGCGTATGTCCGAGTTGTGGCCAGCTCGTCGTAGGCAATCAGAACACAGATCCTAAATTCATCCTCTAGAAATTCCTGAATCGGAGCAAAATTGGGTTGATGAGCAGCCATTGCTTGGTCGATGCTGTTAGGGCTTTTATCATAAAGGATTGAGTAGATCTGACGGAAGCCCAGGTAGTGGTTAAGCTCATCCCGTCGCCATCCAGTCTTGAATGCCTCAAACTCAGGTGTAAATGGCAGCCCACTCTGGCTCAGAAAGTCAGAAAAATGCTCGGCATCATACTCAGAACTCAGGTCGCTCCAAATAATATCGCGGCTTTGCTCAAGTAACTTGTCTGTGACTTCTAAATCTTTGCGGGTGATGCCATCTAGGAGGGCGATCTCATCCGACTGAGTTGGGTAAGACATTGTTTTCTCGCTGCTACTATGAATAGTCCGGAGGTCAAAGCCAAACGGATTCATTGGCAGCGATCGGGCGTTGTCAATTATTTTGACAATCCCTGCATAAAGTCTTGATGCTCAGCCGACTGTAGCCCCTGTTGCAAAACAGCTAACACATGTTGCATGTTGTTGCTCAATAGTGCATCGATCGCTAGCCATAACCCTGGAAAAACTCGACTGCGGATGATACCCTCTGGATCTGGTTGCAGCAGGCTGTACTCTCCATCTACCAGACAAAACCACTCCAACTGGTTTTCAAACGATTGCCAAACGATATATTCCAATACCCCATTTCGCCGATAGGCTTGCTTTTTACTTCCTGTATCAATTGCCGCACTGCTAGCAGCAATTTCGACCACAAGCTCAGGCGCTCCCTCAATATAGCCATCCCAACTCAGGGTCGTTTGTCCACCCACAGCAGATTCGATAAATAAGACAGCATCCGGTTGGGGTTCATTATCTAGATCCAATCTTACAGTTGGCTCAATGCTGAGGTCAGTACCTGGGGTCATTGCCTGATAAACTCCTAGCCAAGTCATGACTCGACTGTGAGGTCTACCATGCTGTTGATGTCTTAATGGCGAAGCCACGTAAACCACTCCTTCAATCAGTTCGGCTTTTTTAATATGAGGTGCAGCCGTGTAGCGGCGCTCAAATTCGGGGCGAGAGAGCCGATCGCCATTTTCCAGTGGAGGAGTGGGCATTAAGGAGGCTGGCTTCTGGGAGATCATCGGGCAACCTCTAGCATTTGCAAGGGATAGCGCCATTCTAAAGCATTTCCCAAAGCAGTTATATTAGAAACAATCTCGTTGGAGAATGCCGTTATGGTGCGTTTGGATGTTAATCCCCCCCAATCTGTCAGTGAGGATATTTCTGACGAGATCAGGCTACCAACTAATCTATATAGTGATGAGCCACCCTTGGAAACTGACTTTCACCGTCGCCAAATTGACCTATTGATTCGACTGCTAGAATTCTGGTGGCAAGACCGCCCTGATTTCTATATTTCTGGTAATCTGACGGTCTATTACAACCAGCAGCAGCTTAAAAATCTTGACTTCCGAGGGCCAGATGTGTTCGTTGTCTTAGGAGCTGAGAAACGCGATCGCCGCAGTTGGACGATTTGGGAAGAAGGGGGCAAATACCCGAACGTCGTCATTGAGCTATTGTCTAGTTCCACCGCAACGGTGGACAAAGGCACAAAGAAAGACTTGTACCAAGATGTCTGGCGAGTGCCCGACTATTTCTGGTTCCACCCGGAGACGCTGGAGTTTGCGGGGTTTCACTTAGGGGATGGTCGCTATGCAGCGATCGCCCCCACTGAGTCTGGATGGCTGTGGAGTGAACAGCTTGAGTTATATCTCGGTATCCATGAGCGGCAGTTGCGCTGGTTTAGTGCCGAGGGGCAGTTAATTCCGTTGCCGGAAGAGCAGGCACAGCAAGCTGAAGCGCAGGAGCGGCAGCGTTCTGAACGATTAGCGGCTATTTTGCGATCGCAAGGCATTGATCCAGATCAACTCCCTGAATAGGAGTGGTCGCTTCAGTAGTATCTAGAGCTTCTTGAAATATCTGGCGATCGGTAACAGCTCGAAGCCAGCTTTTTCGTAGGTGTGACGGGCCGGGGCATGACCAGGATCACCCCCAGTTTCAACCATCGCGATAGACATCCCAGCCTCTTTGATCCAAGCCAGCGCAAATTCTATCAGAGCAGTGCCAATGCCGTGACCTTGAACGTCTGGATCGACAGCAACCATGTAGATTTCACCCATGCTGTCTTCTGAGTGGAGTTTGACGGCTACAAAGCCCAGAGTAGAATCTGCATCAATCGCAACCCAGACATTTGTGTCTTCCGCAGCACAGACATCCTCGACAGCCTTCTCCTGGCTCACCCGCCAATGATCGGGATAAAACGCCTGGTACACATCAGCATTCATTGCTTGATGAATTGACTCAAAGACTGGAGTCCATGCCCGCAGAGCCAGACGAATGACTGCATCAAGGTGGTGATGGGTATAGGGTTCAATCTGCATTTTGGTAAGACTTTTATGCTGGAAGATTCTAGATGCAGCAGAATTTACCTGCATTACGTGGGGTAGATCAACAATTCTCAAGCTCTAACCCAGAATTAACGTTGGCGTAAAGCTGCAATGATTCGCTCATTTGCTTTTGGAAATGGAAAATCATCTAGTTCAGATAAGCTGACCCAGCGCACTTCATCGCATTCTAGAGGTTGGGGTTCACCTTGCAGATGACGGCAGTGATGGACATTTAGGGTGACTTTGAAGTGCGTGTAGGTGTGGTCAAGCGTGATTAGGCGATCGCCCACCTCAATTTCTATCCCCAGCTCTTCCCGAATTTCGCGGGCAATACAATCTGGCACGGTTTCACCGGGTTCGATTTTGCCGCCGGGAAACTCCCACAGTCCGCCCAACAAGCCCTCTTGGCGGCGGCGATCGATCAAAATTTGCCCCTGCTGATTCCAAATCACAGCCACGCCAATTTGTTTATGGGGTAAGGGAACAGCAGCTTCGCGCATCGGTAGAGTAGATTGCAGGTTGAGTTGGTGGGCATGGCAGAGGGTTAACCACGGGCACAGCAGGCAGCTCGGCGCTTTTGGGGTACAAACCGTTGCTCCTAAGTCCATGATTGCCTGATTAAAGTCACGGGCTTGATCGGGAGCAAGCACTTGCTCAGAGATTTGCCAAAGCTGCGACTCCGCCCGTTTTAGCGGCAGAGGGAGGGCAACTAAGCGGGCCAATACCCTCTTCACATTACCATCCAAAATTGGCTGCGGTTGGTTGAAGGCAGCACTTAGAATGCCGCCCGCTGTCGTTCGACCAATTCCCGGCAGCGCAATCGCCTGCTCGTATTGGGTTGGAAATTGCCCACCCCAGTCTTGGACAATTTTGCTGGCAGCCCGATGCAAATTCCTGGCCCTGGCATAGTAGCCCAAACCCTGCCAGAGTTTGAGCACTTGCTGCTGCTCAGCTTTCGCCAAATCAAAAACGGTTGGAAACGCCTTCAGCCAGCGCTGGTAGTAGGGAATCACCGTTTGGACTTGGGTCTGCTGAAGCATGATTTCAGAGATCCAAATCGCGTAAGGGTCTTGGGTCTGCCGCCAAGGTAAGTCTCGCCCTTGCTGGTGATACCAATCGAGGAGCGATCGCCGCAGTTGCTCAATTTCTGAACGGGTGAGGGGCGATCGCAGATACCCAGCCGGACTGTCTTTTGCTTTGCTGCCCAATGTACCTCTATTCAATAGCAGTGAGTGGACTGGATTTGACCCAGCCCACTCATCATTACAGATCCAAAATGTTAATCAGCCATAGCTTTCAAAACTTATCAGCCCCATTTGTTGCAGTTTAGAAATTTCCGGCTGGTGGGATGTCTGAGCTTTCAGGGGAAATCTCGATCGCTTGAAAGGCTTGCTCAAAGTTCATCCGCTGTTCAGCGGCTTTTAGAAAATAGCCGTTCATCATTGAGGCGGCCATCAACCGACCCAAATTTTCGCGGCTGGTCGTAATCATTACCCCGAACTGATCGCTGGGTAGCGCCCCTAACATAGAGATAATATGACGTTCCATCATCTCCATCACTTCTGGAGAGCTGGGGCGAGAGATTTGGGCAACTGTCTCCGGTTCCATCGCTTGCACGTACTGCCAAAGTGCGCTGTCACCCGTCGTATCGCCTAGATTAAATTCTTGGTTAATTAGGTTGTCCATGGCATTTAAGCCTTCTGCTTGTCACAGCAATTCATGTTTGTAGAAACAACTTAACAAGCCTTGATAGCCCTTCGCAGTGAGTGGAACCGAACCAAAGATAGACGGATTTTGCCCCCTTGTTCGCTAGACTAAATCCTACAGATTCAATTCGCACCGAGAGCTTAGATCTAGTGTGCAACTCCCAGTCAGCTTTCCTAATTCACCTCTCAGATTTCAGGTAGCTATGATTTTTCTTTTACACTCTCTAGCCCAGCTACTTGCTCCTGCCCTGGTTCCAATCTGCTGCGTGATGGCTTGGGGACTAACGATCATGATGTTGTCGAGTTTGTGGTCGCTGGGCAAAGATGTTGTTAAGCAAGTCAAACGATTGCACACAATTCCCTGCGCTAACTGTGTGTTTTTAACTGGCGATTACCACCTCAAATGCACGGTCAATCCCTGCGGGGCACTGACGGAAGCGGCGATCGATTGCCCCGACTACCGACCCGTTTCTTAAAAACAGGAGTTATGCAGCGGAAGCCTAAAATTTTGATCCCCCTAAATTCCCCTTAAAAAGGGGAATTTAGGGGGATCATTCCCGATCGAGCAGTAGGCAATTTAAGAACCCCAATCCTGTCGATCCAGGCTTAGGATTGTTTTAGCTGCCTTGGCTGACCCCAGATTGAGATTTTCTAGCCCACAATGCAAAAGCAATTTACTTCAGACTGGCAGCGCCTTCTGCTCGGATCTGTGTTCGCCCTCGTTTTACTGCTTGGCCTGAATTCCTTTGTAATTATTAACCCTAGCGAAGCAGGGGTGCTGAGTGTATTAGGCAAAGCTCAAGATCAGCCGTTGCTAGAGGGCATTCACTTTAAGCCGCCCTTTGTTTCCCAGGTTGATGTCTACGATGTGACGGTGCAAAAGTTTGAAGTACCGGCCCAGAGCGCCAGCAAAGATTTGCAGGATATTACGGCTAGCTTTGCGATTAATTTTCGGCTTGACCCGACTCAGGTGGTGATGGTTCGCCGTACGCAGGGCAGCTTGCAAAATATTGTCTCCAAAATTATCGCTCCCCAAACCCAGGAATCGTTTAAGGTAGCGGCAGCTCGCCGGACGGCTGAAGAGGCAATTACGCAGCGAGAAACCCTCAAACAAGATTTTGACTCGGCCCTCAGCGATCGGCTCAAAAAGTATGCCGTCATTGTCTTAGATACCAGCGTCGTTGATCTAAATTTCTCCAAAGAATTTTCTAAAGCGGTTGAAGATAAGCAAATTGCCGAGCAGCGGGCCCAGCGAGCCGTCTATGTCGCCCAAGAAGCTTCTCAGGAAGCCCATGCCGACGTGAACCGGGCCCAAGGCAAGGCAGAAGCCCAGAAGCTGCTGGCTGAAACCCTGAAAGCAGAGGGCGGACAGTTAGTGCTGCAAAAAGAGGCGATCGCCGCTTGGCGGGAAGGCGGGGCGCAGGTGCCAAAGGTGCTGGTGATTGGCAAAGAAGGGGCTGGCTTGCCGTTTATGTTGAATTTAGAGAACGCCCAAAAATAATGCTTGGTTTGTTTTTGAAGAACTACTCTTTTTGGATTGTGGCCTTGGTCAGCCTGCTGTGCGATCGGCTGACTAAAATTTGGATTGTCCAAAACTTTGAGCTGACGGCTCCGGCTCAAACCGTGCCGCTCTGGGCGGGCGTGTTTCATATTACCTACGTCACCAACAAGGGGGCAGCCTTTAGTCTGTTTAGTCAGGGGGGCGAATGGTTGCGCTGGCTATCTCTAGTTGTGAGTCTAGGCTTGATTGCCTTGGGGTTATTTGGGCCAAAACTCACCCGCTGGGAGCAGTTGGGCTATGGGTTTTTGCTGGGCGGAGCGGCTGGGAATGGTCTCGATCGGTTTATTACCGGCGAAGTGGTGGACTTTCTAGACTTTCGGCTGATTAATTTTCCAGTCTTTAATCTGGCCGACGTGTTTATCAATATTGGGATTGCCTGCTTACTGATCGCCGCCTGGACTAACCGCTCCGATGCCACGACGGATTAAATCGAAGGTCGTCCTCAATATGATGACTGCTGTCAAAACTCTATAGAGTTTTCAGATTGGCTCTGAATTGGAAGTGCTAACATGCAGCAAGCTCTAAAAATAAAACGACTCAAGCGCAAAGGACGCAGCGACAGACCCGAATCTGGCGATTAAGCTAGACTGTAAAGGTATCGTTTGTCCCTCGCCAAGAGGGAGTTAGTCCAAAATGTTGAGTCAGTCTTTTAGCAGAGTTGCTTCTACTGACTAAGGTGATTGAGAAAAGTCCTATGAGCAATATTCAAGAACAAATTGAACAAGAGCGTGAACAGGCTCGTGCCGTTTGCGATGTCAAGGGGGGAACCTCTGGTGAATGTGCAGCCGCTTGGGACGCCGTTGAAGAATTACAGGCGGAAGCCTCCCATCAGCGTGGCGACGTAGAGAACGTTAAGAACTCTCTAGAGCAATACTGCGACGACAATCCTGAAGCAGTTGAATGCCGGATTTATGACGACTAGAGTAAGCGGAAACGCTTGTTGAAACTGAGCTGAAAATTTCGGTTGGCATGCACCAGAAAAGTAGTTCTGCGATCGCCAAGCAGGTTAGCCAATTCACGGGGACTGATTTTCTGGTGCAAGACTGCCGCTCTGTTGGCGGTGGAAGTATTAATCAAGCCTATATTTTGCTTGGTGATCGGCTGAGTTATTTTGTCAAATTCAATCAGCCAGCTCGACTGAGTATGTTTGAAGCCGAGGCGCTAGCTCTCCGGCAAATTGCCCAGACTGCTACGATCCGCGTTCCTCAGCCGATTTGCTTGGGGATCACTGATCAGCACAGCTATCTTGTCCTAGAACACTTAAATTTGGTCGGGTCTGGCGATTGGCAAAGCATGGGTCGCCACCTGGCCGCTTTGCATCAAAAGGCGAATGCTGATCTGTTTGGCTGGCAGCAAGACAATACAATCGGCAGCACGCCCCAGTCCAATCCTTGGTCAGCGTCTTGGCCAGAATTTTTTACTCAGCAGCGCTTGGGCTATCAATTGAAGCTAGCCCAACGGCGAGGCGGATCTTTCTCAAAATCCTCAGCCTTACTAGAGTGTGTTGCTCAGCAGCTTCAGCATCAGCCTACCCCCGCCTTGGTGCATGGAGATCTATGGTCAGGTAATGCTGCCTTTACCGCGGTTGGGCAGCCTGTGATATTTGATCCGGCGGCTTACTATGGCGATCGCGAAGTTGACCTAGCAATGACGGAGCTATTTGGTGGCTTTCCAGCCAGCTTTTACCAGGGCTATCAGCAGGTTTTGCCGATCAGCGCCGACTATCAGCAGCGGAAAGTAATTTATAACCTTTATCACATCCTCAATCATTTCAATTTGTTTGGCGGTGGCTACGCGTCGCAAGCCCATCGAATGATTGAGCAAATTTTGCGAGCTTGATCCCCGCTAATTACTGCAAAGCTCTATTGCAGAACTCTTAAGAGGCTGGGCACGCTGTCGACCGCATCTAAGCTGCGAATTTCGTCCAGAGCTTGGTGAAAATCACCTTCACAAACCCGGTGAGTGACGACGACAATCTCAGCTTGCTCATTGTGAACGCCCGTTTGTACGAGAGATTCGAGACTGATCCCATAGTTGCCAAAGCAGGTGCCCAACTTACCCAAGACGCCAGGATGATCGAGGGTACGCAGGCGGACGTAGAAGCGGGTATTGAGTTCTGACATTGGCGCAACCGCGCAATAGTGCTGGTGAGCGCAAATCAGCAGCGGATGCACTGCCACTTCTTCGCTGCTATGCCCAGCCGCCAGGCCCGCCTTCAACAGCGCCGCAATATTGATCAAGTCAGAGACAACAGCGCTGGCGGTCGGCCCAGCCCCAGCGCCAGGGCCAAAAAACATCACTTGGCCGAGCGGTTCACCTTCAATCAAAATTGCGTTGTAAACGCCGTTCACGCTGGCCAGGGGATGAGCGATCGGCACCAGAGTCGGGTGAACTCTCACTTCTAGCTGATCTTGGTCTGGACTATGCCTAGATTTGCCTGCCCGATGGGCGATCGCCAACAGCTTGATCACAAACCCCAGCTTTTCGGCATAGGCAATATCAGCGGCGCTGACTTGGCGAATCCCTTCACAGTAAACTTCACTCAGTTTGATTCGCCCACCAAAGGCTAAAGAAGCCAAAATCGCAATTTTGTCTGCCGCATCTAAGCCATCAATATCCGTTGTCGGGTCGGCTTCGGCATAGCCTAAACGCTGGGCATCGGCCAGAATCTCGCTAAAATCTCCCCCTTCCTGCTGCATCCGGCTGAGAATGTAGTTGGTGGTGCCATTCAAAATTCCAGTTACGGTATGAACTCGGTTGGCACCCAAAGATTGCTTCAGGGGCTGAATGACTGGAATGCCGCCTGCTACAGCGGCTTCTAGCATCACATAGACACCGGCTTGATTGGCAGCCGTATAAATTTCATCGCCATAGCGGGCAATTACCGCCTTGTTGGCGGTGACAACATGCTTACCGTGGGCGATCGCCGCTAAAATTAGCGATCGGGCTGGCTCCAGTCCACCCAACACCTCGACCACAATCTCAATTTCGGGGTCAGTGACGATCGCTTTGAGGTCTGTGGTGAAGCAAGCAGGGGGCAACTCGACTTGGCGGGGCTTAGCAAGCGATCGCACCCCCACCCGCTGAATCTGCAATTCTGGCAATAGGGAATGGCGCTGTTCGGGGTCGAGTAATATTCGGGCAGCTCCTGTCCCAACCGTTCCTAAGCCCAGTAAACCAATTTTGAACGTCACAAGCTTTGATCAAAAGGTATTGATCACAATTCTGACATTACTCTTCCCCCGATTGGGCCCTTTAGTAACTGAGATTGCCGATAACCTAGTTTTGAATGGCCTTGCCTACACTACTAATCATGGTCTGCATCCCAACAGATTATCAACCTTGCCTCCGCCTATCGGATTGAATTGCCACTGCGATCAAAATACAACTTGGGTTACTGTAAGACTAGTAATTGAATACCGGTCTCTGCTGTTTTAATTAACGATATGTATTCAGAAGAGGAAATTAAAAGATGCTTTGATGAGACCACTCATACATACCTACAACACAAAAATAGAGGCGGCTCTAATGGTCAAAAAGGGACTCGATACGAAGATTACTTTATTACCTATCAATTAGCTCTGCTAGCCAGTAGCGTTATTGAAAATGACATAAACATTGATTTACTTAGTCAAGTATGTGCCTTTGTAGATGATCTCATTATTGACTGCCCTAACAGTCCCCTAAAACATTATCAGCTCAAAAATAGTCTTGCTGTTTCTTGGACAAGTGGTCAACGTTCGATATCTCAGGACTTTGAGTAACAACATCAGCTTAACCAACAAGTAAAGGCTAGAGACTCGCAACTCTACCTAGTCGTTTCAGATCAAGAACTAAAATTCAGATTGCAAACTCAAGTCCCCGAAGCCATTCAATCTTTCAGTCAGTCTGTCTATTTTCCTTACGCACTTGAAATTATTAACGTCATTCGGCAGACACCCGCTTTTCAGCATGCTCTCGCTTATTTATCTGCTTTTGAAGAGCCAGAACCAGACAAAATCGAGTATGTTGCTAAGACTCTTATTGGGACTTGGATAACCAATGGGGCATCAAAAATTTCAGTCAGGGAACTACTAGACAAAGCTCGTCAAATCTCCCCCTGCTATGTACGCAGTTTTGCCCAAGACTGGCAGCTTGATCCAGAGGTTTCTGAAATTTTAAATAATATCGAGAATCTAACGTATAATCTCGCCAAGGGATTTTTTCACTGGGAGTATCTGAGTGGTCTTCAGCGCGGAACTCCACCTTATAGTATTGATTCTGATGATTTTCGGCGGTTACAGGAGCGTATTAAACGTCAAAAACCTACTTCCTTTGAAGAATTGGAAAATCTGCTATGACTCGAACCTACTCTCACTTGTATAGCTCTTTGGTACATAGCCTCCTAGACCAAATTGCTGACAAAACAACTCCTCCGGAATCTTATAAAGCAGATATGCTCAAGATTGGTCAAATTTTGGGAGATGCTTTGTTATCTGAACTTGAGCCAAGTCAAAGTAAAGTCCTACTAGCCGCCACTGCTGAAGATGCTGACTTTTTAGCTCAGGGAATCCTCGAACGGCTTGAAGCTGCCATAGGCTCTGTTGCGTTCGCTTGCTTCTGGAACTATCGGACTAATTTATTTGATCTCGATAGTCTTGGCTCTGCACCAATTTTGAAAACATACAAAGAGCCTATTGATCAGATAGATATATTAATCATTGTTAAGTCAGTAATTTCTGGTGCATGTGTCGTCAGAACCAATCTAGAAAATTTAATCCAGAAAATTCAACCTCGTAAGATTTTAATTGTGGCTCCAGTTCTGTATCATAAAGCCGAAGAAACTCTTAAACAAAGTTTTGCTTCTTCAATAAGCGACAAATTTCAGTTCTACTATCTAGCTAAAGATACGGAAAAATCACAAAATGGTGATTTAGTTCCTGGCATTGGTGGGAGGATTTATGAGCGATTGGGCTTTGGTGGACAAACTGAAAAAAACAAATATGTGCCAGAAATAGTTAAGAAACGCCGTGCTAAATTCTTGCCTGCCTAGCGGAGCCAACGATAGTTCCGCAAACAAATAGACTGGCTATTTGACTATTGCTTAACCAAGAGAAGTTCTAATCCTGTCCCCAAACTTGGGCTTGGAGGTAGAGCAAAATTAGCGTTACCACGAGCAACACCGTAGCAGCAGCGGCGGCGTAGCCAAAATCGAAGAAAGCAAAAGCTTGTTGGTAGATGTAGTAGACCAGCAGATTGGTCGAGTTGAGTGGGCCACCCCCGGTCACAACGTAAACTTGCTCAAAGCTGCGGAGAGTGAAGATAGCTGTGGTGACAGTTACAAATACTAAGGTGGGGCGTAACCCCGGTAAAGTAATATGCCGAAATTGCTGCCAGCCATTGGCCCCATCTAGTTCGGCCGCTTCGTAGCGACTAACAGGGATTGTTTGCAGCCCAGCTAAAAACACTACCATATTGAAGCCTAACTGCTTCCAAATGCTAAGCAAAATCAGCACCGGCATCGCCCAGGTTGTGTCACCTAACCAGGGAATAGCCGGAATCCCAACCTGGGCAAGCAGGGCGTTGACTGGCCCATCGGTTTGAAACAGCCAGCGCCAGCCCAAGCCAACTGCGACCAGAGAAGTAATTGAAGGAATAAAGTAAGCGGCTCGGAGAACATCTCGCAGCCGAAAAGATTGGTTCAACAGCACCGCCAGCCCCAGCGGGATGACAATACTGGGCAACACCGTGGCCACCGTAAAATAAATAGTGTTGCCCAACACCTGCCAGAAATCAGGATTGAGTGCTAACTGGAGATAATTGCTGAAGCCAACCCAGCGCATCCCCGCCTGCGTGAAGCTACCAGCCGTAAAGCTGAGATAGCCCAAGTAGGCGATCGGCCAAAGCACAAACGTCCCCAAAAACAGCAGCGCCGGAGCCAGAAACAGCCAGGCGGTGACAGATTCCGGCCAGGCGAAGGGGCTTTTCATTGGCTCAAGCCGTCGCGGCTGCCGCTAACTCAGCCAATTGCTCCTGTTGATCTTGGGTAATGCAGGCCTGAATAATCGGTTCAATATCGCCTTCTAAAACCGAGTTGAGTGGAAAGTTGTTGCCCAAGCGGTGATCGGTAGCCCGGTTGTCTTTATAGTTGTAGGTACGAATTTTTTCCGATCGCGACCCTGTGCCCACCTGCGATCGCCGCAAAGTTGTCACCTCTGCCTGCTGTTCTTGGAGCTTGATTTCGTACAGCTTGGCCCGCAGAATTTGCATTGCCCGCTCTTTGTTCTGGAGCTGCGATCGCTCTTCAGTGCAAAAGATCCGAATCCCGGTCGGCTTGTGCATTAGGTCTACGGCGGTTTCCACCTTGTTGACGTTTTGACCACCAGCCCCGCCGGAACGAGCCGTCGTCAACTCAATGTCTTTCGGGTCAATTTTAATCTCAACCTCGTCTACTTCCGGCATAATTGCCACGGTGGCGGTTGAGGTATGCACGCGCCCCTGGGCCTCTGTGGCCGGAACTCGCTGCACCCGATGTACCCCGGCTTCGTACTTGAGCTTGCTGTAGACCTGCTCGCCATGCACCTCAACGATCGCTTCTTTAAACCCACCCATTTCTCCCAAAGACTCACTCAGCAGCTTGACTCGCCAGCCTTGCCCTTCTGCGTAGCGGGAATATAGCCGCAGCAGGTCGCCTGCCCAAATGCTGGCCTCATCGCCACCCGTGCCAGCCCGAATTTCCAGCATGATGTTTTTGTCATCATTCGGGTCGCGGGGCAGCAGCAGCAACTTTAATTTTCGCTCCAGTTCAACCGTTGCTGTTGAGAGGTCAGCCACCTCTTGAGCCGCCATTTCCTGTAACTCTGGGTCACTGGCGGCCTCCTTAGCAATTTGCCGCGCTTCAGCCAATTGCTGCTGCACGGTTCTCCAAGTTTCGTAGGTGAGTACCGTTTCTTCTAGAGAGGCACGGGACTTCGCAATCTGCTGAAACTCGTCTGGGTCAGTGGCCACCTCTGGGTCAGCCAACCGGCGGGTCAGTTCGTTAAAGGTTTGCTCTACAGACTTGAGCTTGTCTAAAAGATAGGTTTCTGCCATCGGAGTCTCGCTGTGTCAAAGGTCAGGTTAGCGGTAGGGCTAACGCTAGACCTTACGAGAATAGTATTCCACCACTAGCAGTTCGTTCACCTGGAGGGCAATCCATTCCCGCTCAACAATGCCAGTGACTTTGGCAGTCAGCTTGGCTTTGTCAAACTCTAAATGGGTCGGGATGTTAGCTAAACCAGGGAATTGCAAATTATCATTCACCAAGCGGCGAGAGGCTTCCCGGTCTTTGATTCCAATATCATCACCGGGGCGGCACTGGTAGCTGGCGATCGAGACAACCCGCCCATTCACCGTCACATGCCCGTGGTTGACCAGTTGGCGGGCAGAGGGAATGGTCGGGGCCATGCCGAGCCGAAACACAGTGTTGTCGAGCCGCATTTCGAGAAGCTGCAATAGGACTTGCCCAGTTGAGCCGCTGACTCGACGGGCTTTCCGCACGTAGCGAACCAGTTGCTTTTCGCTCAGCCCATAGTTGAAGCGCAGTTTTTGCTTTTCGTCCAAACGCGTAGCGTACTCAGAGCGCTTTTTGCGGGCTTGCCCATGCTGTCCGGGGGGATAGGCACGGCGGCTGGACTTACGAGTTAGACCAGGCAGATCGCCTAAACGACGAACAACTCTCAGGCGGGGGCCCCGGTATCGAGACATGTAACTTCCTCTCTAGTGCAGTAGGGTGAGCAAAAATAGTTGCTAGGTGCAGATTCTTAGCGATCAGGACAGACAACTGACAGTTGTGTGATAAATAGCCAGGATTTCTAGTATACGCTGTAGCGATGGGCAGTTCAATTCCTATAACTGAAATCTTGACTAAAATAAGCTGAGAGCCTGTTCTTAGTTCCTAACGCTAATGCTCAAAAATCTGCTGCTGCTGATTATTATTGGGTATCGGCGGTTTATTTCGCCGCTATTTCTGCCTAGTTGTCGATATCAGCCCACCTGCTCTGCCTATGCATTAGAAGCGGTGGAGCGGTTTGGCGCTTTGCAAGGGGGGTGGCTAGCGCTGCGCCGGATTCTGCGCTGTCATCCTTGGCATCCCGGTGGCTATGACCCTGTGCCGGCTTCTAATCCTGAAGTTAAAGTTAACTCAGACTGTGATTCGCCCGTTCAAGAGCGCTCAGACTAAGCGCAACCGGAGAGCGTTGAGGCTGGGTTGGCGGCGAGGTCTGTCCGTGGGTAATTTCAAGATAGATGTCTTCTAGCCCGATCGCCCGGCGGCTAATCGAGTCGAGCGGAATCCCCTCAAACAGCGTTAGTAGGTCGGCCAAGGAGCGAGTTTCGGTTAGCCAAAAACCGATATCGCTGCCGTAGCGCCGATTAATTAAGCCGTGGGCTTGCCCTCTGGCGATCGCCCGCTCTGATTCGGAAGTTTGAATCAAAACCACCTCTTGAGCCGGAATTAGCTGCCGCAACTGAGCAACAGTGCCTTCTGCCAGCAGACAGCCCTGCTTGAGAATGCCAATTCGATCGCAGAGCCGATCAGCTTCTTCCAACAGGTGAGTCGTCAGCAAAATTGTCATCCCCTGCTGCTGGAGCTGACGGATTAAATCCCAGAGGTCATAGCGGGCTTCAATATCCAGCCCAGTGGTCGGTTCATCTAAAATCAGCAGCTTTGGGTGATGAACAAGGGCGATCGCCATGTTGAGTCGCCGCAACATGCCGCCGCTGAGGGTTTCGGCTGGGCTTTTGGCTCGATCGCTCAAGCCAACGGCTTGCAAGCAGTGATCAATTCGCTGCTCTCGCTGACTGCCCCACAGCCCGTAGAGGGTGGCAAAAAACTGGAGATTCTCAACACAGGTGAGGCTCTTATAAAGTAAATTCTCTTGAGGAACAATCCCAATCAGGGGCTTGATGGCTTTAGTGCTGAGCTGACCGTCGACCAAAACATACCCACTGTCTGGATTCAGCAGATGGCAAATAATGTTGATCGCAGTGGTTTTACCTGCACCGTTGGGGCCGAGCAACCCGTAGATTTCGCCTTTGGCAATCTCTAGGGTTAGATCCTGAATCACGGGAGTGCGATCGTAGGATTTACTGATATGACGGAGATTCAGCACAGGGTTAAGAAACAGACAGGTCAGACTGAGCTAAGAGCAGTTCGGAATGATGGTACTACAAAGCCAGCCCTAAACTAAAATTGCAACAACGGCCTGAGTCTAACGCCAAAGCGATCGTTCTGCCCTCAACATATGGCAGTATGACCACCAGCCAACGGATAGAGCCAGCAAGGCAAACCCACTCAGAAATAGAACATGATTCTTAACCTGCTCAAAGGATTGCCCATTGGCGGCGACGGCCACCATTGCCTTCGTCATGTGATAGATCGGGTTGAACTTAGCCAATTGCAGCAGTTGATCCGGCAAGAGTTTGGTTGGAAAGAAAGCGCCACCCAGCATCAGCAAGGGCACCCCAAAGGCAGAGACAAGCGCTCCGACATCGTCTGTGCTGCGGCCTAAGTGAGCTGCGACGGTAAACCCGACTCCGACATAGGCGGCAATACTGAGCAGCAAAATCGCAATTCCCAACCCCAAAGCGGTTGGTAATGCAGCTCCAAAGCAAGTGGCGACCAGGTACACCAGCAGTCCTTGCCCAATCCCGATCGCCCCATAGGCCACAAAGATGCCCGAAAAGTAAGCCAGCCCGCTCAAGGGCGACATGAACAGACGCCGAAAGGTTTGGTGTTCGCGCTCGGCAATTACTGTGGCGATCGGCCCACCCATGCAGCTAAAGAACAGCGCTACCCCCACCAGCGTAGATGGAGCCACTTGCTGAAACGCCTGTCCCAGGGTTTGAGAAGGAGCCTGAGCCATAATAAAGCCATTTAAGAGCAAAATTGAAATCGGAAAAATTGCCCAAGCAATTAAGCTGCGCTGGCGCCGGATTAGTTCAATCAAAATCCGTTGCCCAACCGCTAGGGTTTCTCTGCCGTACTGTAGTCCGGCTTGTCGTCGCTCGCTTGCAAACTCTCTCATTTGCCATGAAGCCCTATCAGCATGTACCAATTTTCGAGTCTGGTGAGCCACTCGTTGCTATACCTCCAGAGTTATTTTGGTTCGAGTTACCGCACCCCTATGCCCGCTTGGGCGCACCCTATGGACAAACGTCGCCGTTTTGGCTGCGGCAGGGAGTCTTGAACAGTTTAGTGCAGGCTCAGACCACCTTGCAGCGAAACCACCCGAATTGGCAGATTTTAATTTTTGATGCCTATCGCCCAGTGGCAGTACAGCAGTTTATGGTTGAGCACACCTTTGCTGAGGTGGCTCAGGGCAAGACTGAGCTAAACTCAGCCCAAACTGAGGCGATTTGGCAGCAGGTGTATCAAATTTGGGCAGTGCCTAGCCATGATCCGCTAACGCCACCGCCCCACAGTACGGGCGGAGCCGTCGATATTAGTTTGATCGATCAGGCCGGACAGTCAGTCTGGATGGGTTCGCCCATTGATGAACTGTCCACCCGATCGCAGCCCGATTATTTTGCCAAACTTGCCGCTGCCCCAAATGCCTCAGAGTTAGAGCGATCGCAGGCCGAACAGGCAGCCACTCACCGGCAAATTCTGTGCGATGTCATGACAGCGGCTGGGTTTGAGCGTCACTTAGGTGAGTGGTGGCACTTTTGCCTCGGCGACCAAATGTGGGCATGGCTACGGCAGCAGCGGGGAGATCAAACGGCGATCGCCCGTTACGGGCGAGCAGACCTGTTAGCTGAGCCAGAGAGGACCTAAAACCACCAATCAGAAAAGGTGCGATACCAGACGCTCTTCTTCTGAGAATGCCTGGCATAACTCCAAGTTGAATAAATCAAGAAAACATGGCCACGGATGACTACTGTTTTTGAATATCTTGGCGGAGTATATCTGCGTGTTAGCTGGCTGACGCTACTCAAACCTGCGATCGACACTAGCTCCTCCATCTAACGAGAAGAATTCAGAAATTTTACGAGCTGCTTCTTGAGGATTCATTTCACTCGTATCAATTATCAAACCTGAATTTGGTAATTTTGGATAGATATGCTTTTTTGATTGGCGGATTTTCCTAAAACTTTCAAGCGATCGCAGTTTATTGAACTCTGCTCTGGATGGGTTTTCGATCCGTCGTTCTAGTTCATCGATTGGACAAACTAATTCGATAAATCGAACTTTTCCTCCAAATGGCTCAACAGCATCAAGAGTGTCTTGAATAAACGATGAGTGAGACATCATTCTGAGCAGCTTCCTGAAAGACGGAAAGCCAAATCTGTTCACGCAGCTTAATAAATGGCTCGCTGCCAAAATCGAAGACAGCCGTTACAGCATCTACCGTTAAATGGTTATGGAAAAGACGGAAGCCAGTTAACTTGGCGAGTTCACGACCAATCGTTAGCTTGCCAGCAGCAGCAGGACCATAAATAAATAGCAGTTCCATGATTGCTACCCAGAAATTTTTTGGATTGCGGAATTATCCTACTTGACTGAGAATGCATTTCTCACCTCATTACTCTTAGCATTTCGTTCCCTCCACGCTGGAATTCATAGGGTACACGTTCGAGCGCAACTCTATAACCGGCTTGAGCTAATCTCTCCAGCAGCGGTTCGATCGAGATGTTGCGATCGCTCCGCATTATAGGTGAGCAATGGGAATATCCGAGCTTCGTAGGCGACTGTACACATTGATTCGATCGCTTGTTGGTGAAACGCCAGCGAGAGTTGATCCGAGTATAAGAAAAGGAAATGCGAACACAGAGCCAGCTCGAAGGCGGCGGGTTCAAATGGTAAATGGGGCAATTCTCCGACGACATAACGATCTTCTGCTTTCCCTTGCTCGTAATCGGACAAGAACATCTGCATAGCAGTCATGCGAATTTGACCGAGTTCGTCAGGCGACTTGATGTTAGTCCAGACAAATTTGGCTTGATTCTGGCGAGTTTGTCCGATCACGTCTTCATAAGTAGCATCAATTCGTTTTTGAATTTGCTGGGCAGACAATCGATAGAGTGGATCGCACGAAACGACCTGGCGACCAGATTTAGCCAGGTGGGCATTGAAACTGGCTGGTCCATCCGCACAACCGATAATCCTTAGATTCAAATCCTCAGCGGTCAGCGCGAACATTCGCTGATATTCTTCAAATGAGCGCCCCCAAGGAACAACCGATTGATATTGAAAAGCCATTATTTTTTGCTTATATTTAAGCTCAGAATTCGCCTTTTAGAAATTGCACGATCGCAGTCGTGTCAGAATAATACATTTGAGATTCCATGATTTTTCCATCGTAAAATTTATAAACGCTGACGGTTGGGGAGTTGAGCCTTTTGCCACTGCCTACGTCCAGTCCTTTCAACTGCCAAAGCACGACGACATACTCGCCTGCATCTAGAAAGACGGCATCCATTTTCCTTTCGGCTGCGGGTTGGAGATGATTCCAAGCTTGAGCAGCACCTTCGATATGTAGCTTTGCCCCTTCGAGGCCATGAGGTATCCCGCCATAGGGCAGTGATGCAGCATCGCGGATGACAATGTCAGGAGCGTAAGCGGCCAGCACACCAGCGACATCGCGTTCTTCAACAGCATTAAACAAACGACGAGTATTGTCTAGATTCTCGCGTGACATAACGGTTTCCTTCTCGCAAGAGATATTGAAATCATCTAACATCTTCAGTATCGAGCAGGGCTTAAAGGCTTTTCTTCAATATTCTTGTGATCGCTTTCAACGTTCTTGCTGTGTCTGTTGTAAAAATACTTTAGGCGTGATTCCGATCAGCCGTTTGAAGTGGTATGTGAAATGACCTTGGCTAGCAAAACCAACTGCCTGAGCAATTGCTGCGATCGACAAATTACCCATCAGCATCAGTTGTTTAGCCCGTTCAATCCGACAATAAATTAAATATTGATGTGGCGATGTATTTGTTGATTTCTTAAACAAATGCGCGAAATGATAAGGACTGAATTGCACAATCCCTGCTAGCTCAGCTAAGTGAATATTTCTATCTAGATTTGCATGAATGAAATCAACAATTCGTTGCCATTGGGCTTGCGAAAAACCGCCTGCAATCGGTTTGGTTTGGCGTGAATTAGATGAATATCGCGCTAAGAGGTGAACGACTAAGGCATGGGCGATCGCATCTGCATATAAGCTGCTGTTTTTTCCATCTATTTCTAACGATGTTTTCAGCGCAAAGCCAATCTGCTGCACAAATGGATCGGAGAGGGTTGCCAGATGGGGAATCAGTTCTAAGCGATCGCTGCCGAACACGTCGTAACTCACCTGAGTCAGAAATGATGGTTCTAAAAACAGATTGAAAAACTCAGTTTCCTGATCCCAGCGGAACTGTTGGCTAAGACAAGCTGGATAAATTGCCAAATCTCCTAGCTTGGAGTCAACTACCTTATGTTGTTGATCAATTGTTTGTTCCAAGCGCACAGGCTGGCCAACATTAATACAAAGTGTATGCCGTAACGATATATGTTCTGGCACATCACAGGCAGGGTGCCGAAAGTGAGCAAAGTGAATATTTTTCCAATTTGAGTAATGACTTGCCAGAACTGGCGGTTGAGGAAGAATGTTCGGCAGATTATTTTGGATCAGATTACTCATGGTGATCAGTCATTCCTGATTTACTCAACTGCTGTAGCTTCTCTGGATTCCGAATAATATAGATCGTCTGAATACTGCTACCAACGATCTTAAACGTCATCACACTGTGAATGTTGCTGCCAGTCCGCACAATGACCCCAGGTTGCCCATTGACTTGCGCCAGGTCAGCACGGCTAGCTGCCAACGATTTTCGCTGAATTGCTAACAGGAAACGAGCCACTTTCATGGAGCCGTGCAGAGGCTTCAGCGCAGCCGCCACCTGACCTCCGCCATCTGACCAGAGCGTGACATCCTGGGCTAAAAGTGCCAATAGCCCCTGCAAGTTGCCGTGGGTTGAGGCATCCAAAAATTGTGCAGTCATCTGCTCCTGCTGCTGGGATGAAACCGGAAAGCGAGGCCGCTCAGTGGCAAGGTGCTGTCGCGATCGCCGTAAAATCTGCCGACAGTTCTCAGCACTTTTACCCACGATTTGAGCAATCTCAGGATAGTCGTACTCAAACACCTCGCGTAAGAGAAACACGGCTCGTTCAGTTGGCGATAGCCGCTCTAGCATGACTAAAAAAGCGATTGAGAGCGACTCTGCCAACTCGACCTGTTCGGCTGGGTCTTGCTGCATCATCAGGGGTTCTGGTAGCCACGGGCCGATGTACTGTTCGCGACGAACACGGGCAGAACGCAAATAATCAATGCAGAGGCGGGTAATCGTCGTTGTTAAATAGTTTTTGGGAGTTTGCACTGCGGTTTGGGGTGTTTGCTGCCAGCGCAGATAGGTTTCTTGCACCATATCTTCGGCATCGCTGACAGTGCCCAGCATGCGGTAAGCAATGCCAAACAGTAACCGACGGTAATGATTGAACGCATTAAGGGGATTTATAGCGCCTTCTGCCAAGTCGTGCTCAGTGCCCATAGGCCAACTCCAGATCCGATTCCTTTTGTGATCAATAACAAGACGGCTGTGGCTTGGAATATCAATCCCCAGCCGGCAAAGGAAATTTGCGAAATGTGATCGGGGCTAATGACAATGAAATGATTGTAAATCCCGAACAGTAGCCCCCCAGCCATTGAACCTAAAAAAAGCCAGCGGCCAATGGAGGACAACGGTGTCCATAGCAAAATAGCGGCGACGATCGACATCAGGACAATGATCAGCCCCACAAATAGACTCTGAGCCGCAGACAAAGGCACTGGGATGTTTTGGTGCGCTAAACTGTGCACTAGAAATATGATTGCGTGGATGGCGACTACGATTGTTCCAGAGTGGGCTAACTGCATTTTTCCTCCTTCAGCAATCGGTTGCATCTGAACATTGACTGAGAGAGATATCGGTGCACCTCTCCCTAATTATTTATTTGACAGCTAGGGGTTCAGAACTCTGCTGATTTGGCACAGGTGGTTCATAGGTGCCGGGCACGATGCGAGTCGCGATCGCAATTCGATTCCAGGCGTTGATCGTAACAATCGCGATCAGCAAATTGGCAATTTGCTCAGGCGAGAAATACTGGCTGACTTCTTGGTAAAGCGCGTCAGAAACATGATCAGTGGCAATCAGCGTCAGAGCTTCGGTAAATGCCAAAGCTGCTCGTTCTGTGGGGGTAAAAAACGGGGTTTCCCGCCAGCCGTTTAAGGCATAGATCCGCTGTTCCGTTTCGCCGCGTTGTCTAGCATCTTTGGTGTGCATATCAAGGCAGAACGCACAACCGTTAATTTGTGAAGCCCGGATTTTAATCAGTTCCAGTAGGGTTAGATTGAGCCCACTGCCCTGAACATACTGCTCTAGCTGTAACATGGCTCGATAAGCGGCTGGGTTAGCGCTCAGTTCTAGTCTTGCCTGCATCATGCTCCTCCCTTCAGATCTTTCTGTTTATTGATCAGACGAGATAGCCCTGCTGGTTGTGACACCTTTAGGCAAAATTCTTGTGCTGATCGCCCGGAGCTGACTGGAATGAATTAAGATTTTTGATGAAGGGTCAGCAAAAACCGCGATCGGCAATGCAAGCAAAATTGACGCAGCGAAGGCAATGGCGGAGTACGGTGGCAGATATTGTCTTAGCGGCGATCGTTTTAGGCCCGCCAGCGGCTCCGTTCTTGGCGGCTTCTGGTTTACCCTTGCTGCCAATCATTGCTCAGATTATTTACACGATGGGGCTGCATGTTTGCCCGCAACCGGAAATGGCGGTTGTCATGGCTCCACCGTGGCTGATGGCAGTCTGTATGCGCTGCTATGGCACCGTGCTGGCGCTCCTAGCGACCCGTTTGCTCTACGTGGTCGATCGAGGCAACGGCGGGTATTGGCTGAGCCAATACGGACGGCGCGGGCTGCTGCTGTCGGTGATAATGATGCTGTTTTATCCGGCTGAGCTATTTGCCCAGCGCTGGGGGTTGTGGGGCTACAGCAATCCGGTTGTATTCCCGTTTGGCTGGGTGACCGGGTTGGGCTTAGGACTGTTAATTATGCCCTGGCTACACGGCTCAAGCCGCCAAGTGTTGCTCCACGACTGAAACCAAGTTGGCTGTCCAGCGGTTGGCCAGTTCCGAAGTAGCGGCTTCCACCATGATGCGGATCACAGGTTCGGTGCCAGAAGCTCGGACTAAGATCCGGCCTTGATCGCCCATATCTGCCTCAGCTTGGGCGATCGCCTGTTGGACGGGTTGGCAGTGTTTCCAGTCCAAGCGGCGCTGCCGGTCTTCGACCCGCACGTTGCGTAAAATTTGCGGATAGGTCTGAAAGCTGTTGTCAAGCAGCTCCATGAGGCTAACGCCAGACCGATGCACCAGCGCCGACAGGTGGAGAGCCGTCAGCAGCCCATCGCCACCAATCCCATAGTGGCGGCAAAGAATATGCCCCGACTGCTCGCCGCCCAGCATGGCTCCGTGGCGCAGCATTTCGGCATGAACATACTGGTCGCCAACCGCAGACCGAACCAGTTGTCCGCCTTGAGCCGCCCAAGCCCGCTCAAACCCCAGGTTAGACATGACGGTTGCCACAATTAAATCGCCCGGAAGCTGCTGATTTTGGCGCAGGGTTTGCCCCCAGAGGTAAAGAATATAATCGCCATCCACAGCTCGCCCCTTACTATCCACCGCCAAGACGCGATCGGCATCGCCATCAAAGGCAAAACCGAGGTCGGCTTGATGTAAATCAACTGCTGCTTGCAGTTGCCCCAAATTCGTCGAGCCACAGTTGACGTTGATCCGATCGCCATCCGGTTGGTCGTGCAGGCAAATTACCTCGGCTCCCATTTGCTGGAAGACTTCTGGGGCCAAGTGAACGGCTGCCCCCCAGGCTAAATCTAAGACAATCCGCATTCCTCGCAAATCTAGGCTACCTGCCAAGGGAGACTGAATGGCTGCCACGTAGTCGCGCAATAGGTCAGAGCGATCGCCGTAGTGACCGCAGGCTTGACCAATGCCGGACATTGGCTGATCGCTGTGCAGGCACTCTTCGATTTGGCGCTGTAAATCTAGCCCCAACTTGCTACCATCTTGACCAAAAAACTTGATGCCATTATCGGCGGGTGGGTTGTGGCTAGCCGAAACCATAATTCCGCCGATCGCTTCGGTCTGGCTGGTTAAGTAAGCGACGCAGGGGGTTGGGCACAGCCCCAAATGCCAAACTTCTAGTCCAGCCGCCGTCAACCCAGCCGCTAGGGCCATTGCCAACATGTCGCTGGAGTTGCGAGAGTCCTGTCCCAAAATAAATGGGCGCTTGGTCTTGCCCCCAGACTGGAGAACCTGCCCGCCCCAATAGCCCACCTGTAATGCCAACATGGGGGTAAGTAAGTCGCCTACCGGCCCGCGAATGCCGTCGGTGCCGAACAAAGCAATCGCTGGCTGACTCGCAAAATTCTTTGCCGACTCTGGAGTTTGAGCAATCATGACCATAGAGTTTACGACTCCCCACACCTGAACAACCGATCAAACGGCAGCGTCATTAGATCAATACAGAATCAAAGGATTGACGCTGCTATTGCCTGCTTTAACGTCAGGCTTATTGCTCTTGCTGACGAAAGGCAAACTAAACTTAACAATAGTTGATTATGTTCAGAAACATAACATTTTCTTTTTATTGTTGCTCCTGACTTTATGGCCCAGTTAAAGCCTCGTCCTCGGTTTAAGCGTCTCCAAGACCCGTTGCGGACGGTCGGGCAAGGTCAGCGAGGGCTGGTTTTGATGGCGATCGTTAGCGTGTTGCTCTTTGCTGGCATGGGCAGTCGCCTGGCCTATTTGCAATTGGTAGAAGGGCAGAAAAATCGTCAACTGGCGGAAAACAATCGAATTCGGCTGATTCCGAAGCCACCAGAACGGGGCAAAATCTTCGATCGCAAAGGGCGTATTTTAGCGGGCAACACATTTTCTTACTCTGTGTTCCTATGGCCGATTGCCAACACAAAAGCAGAATGGCCCAATACGCTCAAACTGCTTTCGCAAATTCTCAATATCTCAGAAGCCGAAATTAAACAGCGGCTGGAACGAGAAGGCTACAGCTCTCCCTCCTTGGTGCGAATTGCTAAGGGGCTAACCCCATCTCAAATTGTCGCCCTAGCCGAGCACAGCCCCGATTTAGCCGGGGTAGAAGTTGACCGCGAAGCGCTGCGGAATTATCCCAACGGCCCTTTGGCCGCCCATGCCCTGGGCTACATCGGGGAACTCGATGAAGAAGAACTGGCCAGAAAACAGTCTGAAGGCTATCGCTTGGGGGATGTGATTGGGCAGTCTGGCTTAGAAGCTGCCTATGAAAAAAACCTGCGCGGCACCTGGGGCGGGCAACAGGTCGAGGTGGATAGTGCGGGCAAGGTGCTGCAAATTTTAGGTGAAAAACCCTCCAAACCGGGCCGGGATGTTTACACGACGCTAGATCTAGACGTGCAGCGAGCGGCTGAGAAAGCATTGGGCAGTGCTAATGGCGCGATCGTTGCTCTTGACCCGCGCAATGGCGGCGTGCTAGCCATGGCCAGCTATCCCAATTTTGATCCAAATTGGTTTGCTCGTCGAATCAGCCAAAGCCAGTGGGATGAACTCAATAAACGCCAGTTTCCCTTTTTAAATCGATCCCTCCAGGTTTTTCCGCCCGCCAGCACGTTTAAGATTGTCACCACAACGGCGGGCTTAGAGTCGGGTAAGCTCTCCCCCGATAGCATTTTGATGACGTACTCGGCTCTAAATGCCGGGGGTTTTGCTTTTCATGACTGGAATAACGCTGGCTTTGGCCCGTTGGGGTTTGTGGGGGCGCTGGCTTGGAGCAGCAACACCTTCTTTGGGCAAGTTGGGTTACGAGTCGGCGAAAAAACGCTTGTCCACTGGGCGCGGGAGTATGGGTTTGGGCGCGAAACGGGGGTTGACTTGCCCAGTGAAGCGGCCGGCTTAGTCCCAGACGAAGCCTGGAAGCGAAAAGTTCTGAAGGACGATTGGTACGCTGGCGATACGATTATCATGTCGATCGGGCAGGGAGCATTGCAGGTGAGTCCCTTGCAAGCAGCGGTCATGTTTGCCGTGCCAGCCAGCGGTGGGTATCGGGTCAAACCCCATTTGCTCAAAAATGAACAGCCGGATAGCACTTGGCGGACTTCCTTAAAACTCAAGCCTTCAACCGTGAGCGTGCTGCGACAAGGGCTACGGCAAGTAGTAACGTCTGGCACAGGCAGTAGGTTAAATGTACCGGGGCTGGCGATCGCTGGCAAAAGCGGTACGGGCGAAGACCCGCCTCGCCAAGTGCACACTTGGTTCGGCGGCTATGCGCCTGCCCATAAACCAGAGATTGTTGTTGTCGCCTTTGGCGAAAACTCTGGCGGTGGCGGCGGCTCTGTGCAGGGGCCAAAGGTGCTGCAAGTGCTGCAAGCCTATTTCAAAGCCAAACAGCCAAGCAAGAAGTCTGCCCTATGATGCTGCGTCCGCTCACACTACTTCAGATCACGGCGTAAGGCGATGTGAACATTCTCATAGGTTATCGACTCTTCCAGAATGTCCACTTTTTCGACACAAGGTCATTGTCACTCTGTATGTCCAACTTGAACGGTTTGCTAAGCGTAAACCTGATACAAATGCTTCAACTTTTGTTGATCAGCTTGAGCTTCGTCGCGATCGCCAGGGTTAGTCGGGGTCAGCGAGTTCCCAGCCAGGAGTTTTGCCAAAGCCCAAGCAATGGCTAAAAGCCAGACAAATGGTAGCTAAACCTAAGATTTAAAGATTTATTGAGTAAATAGTGGCACTTTTGTCAATTACTTGTTATAGTTCGTAACAACAAACGGCACTTGTGTCAGAAGCAGATAGATCTGCCTGCACCCTATTTAACTTAGGACTGTCAGCACGCAAGAGGGTTTTCCTAAGCAAGCTTCATCTCCAAGTGTCTTCGGTTCCACTTTAGGAGTGACTCATATGGACTTTATCCTGCCTGAATTGAGTGTAGACCTGACTTTTGAGCAGCAGTTTCAAATGCGGCTGATGGAGGAGCAGGTCGGAGCCATGAATCAGCAACAAACCAAGGAGCTACTGTTGCAAGCCTCTCGTCTCCTGATGATGAAAGATAATGTGATTCGATCGCTGGTTAAAAAAGTATCTGCTTAAATGCTTTGAGAGACGGCCTCAGTCTTTTGCTCTGTTCCGCATTCGGAAACGAGCAGGGGAAAGCGGGAAGTCACTCCAGACAATGGTTGTGTTTCAGCTTACTTCTCACTATTTAAACTCTTAAATTACTCGTAAATTAACTGCTGCCAGGTTTGTGCGATTGAACATGCCCGCTAATGTAAGTTAATTCTTGGACAGAGAATGCGGCAATCGCCGAAAAATTAGGAACAGGCTATCTCTTATTTTCGGAAGCCCTGCAACGGTTTCAGAAACTGATCTTGGTTGATTTGAGCAGCGGACGCTACAGCGTCAAATTTTTGGGATCGGCGAGTGCTGCTGATGTACTCCAGTTGGGTGCTTTGGGGGTTAGAGTGGTGATCAAATAGCTGAAAAGCTCGGTTGAAAAAGGGGCTTGCAGCTTCGTTAGAGTAGGTTCGGCAAAATTCTCTCCACAACCATTAATATGTTTCAGCGACTTTTGATCTGTACTGATTTGACCGATGGCCTGAATCGATTCGCCCAATTTGTGCCGAGTCTAGCAGTCAGTGGCATTCAGAAAATCACTTTTCTCCACTGTGTGCCGCTGTGGAATGAGGGCGATATTCCCCGCATAGACGAAGAAAAACTTGCCCTGGCAAAAGCGGTGCTTGCCCCTGCTGTGGCTAATCTGCCTGCAAACGTGGAAGTTCAGCTAGAGTTCCCCTCTGGTCGTCCCCTCGATTTGATTCTGGAGACAATTCAAAAAGTCCAGCCTGATTTGGTGATGACTGGTATGCCGAGTCGGAGCTTGCTGGATGAAAAGCTGTTTGGCAGCGATACATTGGGGCTAGTCAAGCGAATAACGATTCCACTGATGATTTTTCGACCTCAGCTGATTTCTGCCTTCACGAGTGAGGAGTTAGGGCTGCGGTGTCAGCATTTATTTCGCCATTTGCTGATTCCTTACGACGGCAGCCCTGCTTCTGAACATTTATTGAAAGCGATTCGTCAACAGGCAGAACACCGCCCTGCTAACTCTTTGCAGTCTTGCTCTCTCTGCTGGGTGATTGACGAGAGTTCATCCAGAGCCAAAGACCAAATTCGGCAGGCCGAAACAACCTTAAAAGAACTTGCCGCAGATTTAGCAAGCTTGCAGCTCCAAATTTTTCCGCTCGTGCGCCAAGGCAATCCTGTTATAGAAATCCAAGCTGCCGCCAATGAACAAGATATCAGCGCGATCGCCGTTTCTTCCAATCACGCTGGGCAATTTTGGGAACTCTCTGTCCCCAGTTTCACCGGCGAAATCTTGCGACGCAGTTGGCACCCCGTGCTATTTTTTCCCCCCTCCGATCGCTAACCAAGTGGCATCCTGAACAATTTATTTACAAAGATAAATATCAGAAAAGAGGCATTCCTTCTGCCCTCTGCCTCCCTCCTTCTGCCTTTCCCAATTCTTACTCTAAAATCACTCTGCCTTCGCGGCTCTTAGACCGCTCTAATTTGTCTAGAATTTTTGGCTTCAGCTTTTCAAATTCTACCTTTAACACTTCTTTGCTGAGGCTGGCAGGAGCCGTGGAAACGAGGTTTTGACTTGACTGCACCCAATCTCGGAGCAACTGGCGCTGATAGGGAGCGATCGTCATGGTCATCACGTTGGCACAGTGGACGGGGTCTTCTAAAGCAAAAAATAGGAGCGGATAGTAGCCCGTTTGGCCCAAGATTAAAGCCATATCTTGGTAGTACCTGTTTTTAAGGTCAAGATAGCAGGGCATCCAGCGCGCCCCTTGACTTGCATCATAAATTGCCGTAATCCACAGCATCATTGGGTGAGGAGCCATCGTAAACAAAAATTGATTGTAGCGAGTGTTCAGCAAGCGTTTTTGAATATCCTGCCGGGGTAGCATCATCCAAACCGCTGCTGCCTGATCTGCTTCAGCATTAACCGTTTGAGCAAAGACAATTTCAGCGACTGGTTTATCTTCAGGCCAAGCCATTTGCCAGCAGGTTTCTTCGACTGAAAGCAGCACGGCTTGAGGCAAGACAACGGTACTCCGGTTGGTAATCTCGTCTGTGGCAAGGGTTGGTCGCTCGATCGCTTCTGGCTCTGGAGTCCTGAAAGACTGATCTAAGGGTTGCAGGGTATCTAAAATTTCTTGCACCGTCTGGGGGCGATCGGCAGGCGATTTGGCCATGCAGGCCATAATTAAGTCGTCTAGAGCCTTGGGCAAGCTTAGCCCAGGTGCAGCGCTGGCTAGGCTCAGGGGTTTTTGATTGTGGTGGGTCTTGTACCAACTGCCGATCGAGTGATTTTCTGCTTGCAGAGGCATTTTGGTGGTTAACATCTCGAACATCGTAATGCCCAAGCTGTAAATATCAGACCGATTGTCTAGTTCTTTCCCCTCAATTTGCTCTGGGGAACAGTAAGCCAAGGTGCCCATAAAAGACTGAGTTTGACCGCTGTCGCGATCGCTCATAAACTTAGCAATCCCGAAATCTAAAACTTTCGCCAGTTCACCTAGGGCCGTATCTTGCAGGACTAAGACATTACTGGGCTTAATATCCCGGTGAATCACCGAGCACTGTTCTCCATCAACTTTGACTCCCTGATGAGCCGCTTTTAACCCCAAACAAATGTGCCGAATCAGCTTAAAGAATCGCTGCAAGGGAATCGATTCAACCATCAGCATGTCGCTGAGGTTTTCTCCTTCCAAATACTCCATCACATAAAATGGAGACTCATCTTGGTTAACACCATAGTCAATCACCCGCACAATATGAATACTGCGCTGCCCCAATAAAGCTCCCATCCTGGCTTCGCCCGAAAAGCGCATTTTCATCCGCTCACTGAGCAGAGACTTGGCCAGAAACTTGACTGCTACAGGTACTCCCCCTAAGAGGGTATCTTCAGCTCGATACACCCGCCCCATTGAACCTTTACCAATTAACTCGGTAAGCTGATAGCGACTGATGAGTAACTGACCCAGATTGGGGTCAAACTGAGTACTGGTCATGATGAGACGAGCAGAGGTGAATTACCAAGATTCTAGAGTGATCCTATGCTAAAGCAGTCCTCCTTGAAATAGCTGGTTCAAAAAGTGTCCGGCAATCCGATTGTCGACTGGGCGCGAAAACAAGTAGCCCTGGCCAAACTTGCAGCCTAAGCTCTGAAGTTGTTCGAGTTGGGCCTGCGTTTCTATGCCTTCGGCTACAACATCCATTTTGAGGCTATGGGCAATGCTGACGATCGCCTTCACCAACTCCAGGCTTTCTTCGCTCTTATCCATCTCATTAATAAAAGAGCGGTCAATTTTTAGCACGTCGATCGGGAGCCGGTGGAGATAGTTCAAAGACGAGTAACCCGTGCCAAAATCATCCATGCTGAGTTGAATTTGCCGCTCTTTCAACTGGCGCAGGGTTTTTTGAGCTGCTTCTGTGTTCTCAAGCACCATGCTTTCCGTAATTTCTAGCTTCAAGCACTGGGGGGGCAGCCCAGTTTCAGTCAAAATCTCGTCAACCTGCTCAATTAAGTTTGGGTGAGCCAGTTGCTTACTCGAAAGGTTGACGCTGATCAGGAGTGGATAGTCGGCTGGAATTTGCGAGAGCCAACTCTGCATTTGACGGCAGGCTTCCCGCAGTACCCAGTGCCCAATCGGAATAATTAGGCCTGTTTCTTCCGCCACAGTGATAAATTTGTTGGGAAAAATTAGTCCATCGATCGGATGCTGCCAGCGGATCAGGGCCTCGAAGCCAATCAATTTTTCAGTCGCCAGAGTGAGAATGGGCTGATATTGCAGCCGTAGCTCCTGCCGTTCAATCGCCCGCCGCAGGTCTGTTTCGAGCTGTAGCCGCGCGATCGCCGAAATGTACATCACATTCGTAAACAGGGCGTGGCGATCGCCACCGTGGGTTTTAGCCTGGTACATCGCAATATCAGCATTGCGTAAATAGTCCTGGGGATGCTGAATTTGGGGAGCGCTGAGGGTAATCCCAATACTGGCCGTCGTAAACACAACTTGTCCATGCAAAGAAAAGGGTTGGGCCAGCATCTGCTGAATCCGGCTGGCAACGACTGTTGCATCTTCGATCCCTTCCAGGTCATCAATCAGGATCACAAACTCATCGCCTCCCAAGCGGGCGATCGTGTCTTCTGGACGCACACAGACCAGCAATCGCTCCGATAACTCAACCAACAGCTGATCCCCTGCCAAATGCCCCAGACTGTCGTTAATCACCTTAAATCGATCAAGGTCTAGGAACAAAACCGCAAACTGATAATCAGGGCGACGGCGAGTATAGCGAATCACCTGTTCTAAGCGATCCATGAACAGGGCACGGTTTGGCAACTTGGTTAGGGGGTCATGCATTGCATCATGGAGCAACTGCTCTTCGGCTAAACGGCGCTCGGTGTTGTCAGTTAATGAACCTGCCATCCGATAAGCTTTGCCTTCGCGATCGCGAACGGCAATCCCCCGACTCAAGACCCAGCGGTAGCTGCCATTCTGATGCTGAATTCGGTACTCCTGCTCAAAATGCTGAGTTTGCCCCTGTTGATGGAGCGCCAGGTTGAGCTGCACCCGTTCTGAATCTTGGGGGTGAATCCGACTAAACCAGTCTTGAGGGCTATTGCCAACCTGGTCTTCGGCGTGGCCCAACATCGATTTCCAGCGGGGAGAAAAGTAGATTTCGTCCGTTAATAGATTCCAGTCCCAAATTCCATCATTCGCGCCCAAAATCGAGAGGGCGTAACGCTCTTTGGTTTCTAGGAGCGCTTCTTCTGTCCGCTTGCGATCGCTAATATCGTGTAAGTACACCGAAAGCCCGCTCAGCCAAGGATAAGCGTGGATTTCTAGCCACCGCCCAAAGTTGGGGAAAAAGGCTTCAAATTTGACCGCGACCTGTTGACTAAGCGCCTGCTGGTAGCAATCAAAAAAACGCGAGTTTTGCAGCTCCGGGAAGGATTGCCAGATGCTTGTGCCCAAGAGTTGGTCACGATTCCGCTGCAATAAAGACTCAGCCTGCTGATTGATATAGGTAAATTCATGCTCGCAGCCAAGGGAGAAAAATCCGCTGGTGATGCTCTCTAAGGTGTCAAGCAAGCGTTGATTTGTCTGGGCCAGGGCAGCCTCTGCCAGTCTGTGTTCAGCTTCTAGGCGCTTCGATTCACTGATGTCATAAACTGAGGCAATCCAACCGACCATTTCGCTCTCTGCATTCAAGAAAGGGGAACTGATGCACAAAACATCAATCTGTTCACCATCTCGGCGCTGAAAACGCAGCTCAGAGGTTCGAGTAGGGGCAGTTTGAGTACCTGTAAACATCTCTGTCAGCCCCACCAGCTGATCTGGCAACCAGTAGCAGAACGGCAACACTTGATCGAGCAGTTCTGCCTCCGTCCACCCCACCATTCGACAAAAGGCAGGGTTGACATAGGTTTGTCTTCCCTGCAAGTCCATTGAGAAAATGCCAATGGGGAGCGCATTTTCTAAAGCTTGCCGGAAAGCTCGTTCTGCTTGCAGTTGAGCGTTTGTTTCTAAAAGTTGTTGGGTGCGAGCCTGGACTAAGGTTTCCAACTGGTCGCGGTGGTGCCTCAGCTCAATCTCTAGCCGTTGACACGCTTGTTGACTCTGCTTCGCTTCACTAATGTCAGTAATTAACCCTTCAAACCCGTCTAAGTTGCCCTGTGGATCAAACCTGCCAACTCCCCTTTCGAGTACCCATTTGACTTGCCCAGATTTAGTCTGAATCCGGTATTCCACTTCGTAAGATTGTTTGAGTGCAACCTGCTTGGCGATCGCCTGAAAGGCATCGAGCAGGTCTTCAGCCAACATCACCAAGTTGTAAGAGGGGCTACCCATGAGCAATTCATCCGTTGTGTAGCCAGTTAAGCCTAAACATCCCGGACTCAGGTAGGACATGGCATAGTCTGGGCTTTTACCGCACGCAAAAAACATGCCTGGCAGATCAGATAGCAGGGAAGCCAAGCTTTGCGGCTGTTCCTGTCTGTGCATGAATTCTTGGCGATACACTGATGTCACAATCCGACGGCCCAGAATTTAACAGTTTGGCGCTGAATGTCTAGAGCAGACCCTGAACGTAACTAACAATCTCAAATCCACTGACTCTGTTCAAGAATCTTAACTTGTGCGGTTCAATTCAATAATCGTGGAATTACCTAAATTTTCCATGAATGTGTGCTGAGCGATTTTGTAAACTTGCGTAATTTCATCATTCACAAAACCCCTAAATTATAGATTCAGGCTGAAAAGTGTCGGTTTGAACTTTAAAGACTTGCCTCCGGAGCGCTTGGTTATCAAGCGCCTTAATCTCGCTCCCAACCCAATTGAGCCGCAGCGATAGCTAACGGTAGCATGGTTAGAATTGTAGATGCTGACGACCAACCGGAGACGCTTGCCCTATGCCTGTGATTGCTGTAATCGACTATGACATGGGCAACCTCCACTCTGCCTGTAAAGGACTAGAAAAAGCTGGCGCTGAAACCGTCGTCAGCGATCGCCACCAAGATTTACTGGCCGCCGATGCGGTTGTCTTACCCGGAGTGGGTGCCTTTGACCCAGCCATGCAGCACCTGCGATCGCGCCACTTGGTGAGTGTGATTCAAGATATTCTGGCCAGCGGCAAGCCCTTCCTGGGCATTTGCCTGGGTCTACAAATTCTGTTTGATGGCAGTGAAGAAGGGACTGAACCCGGACTGGGCATTATTCCGGGTTTGGTCAAGCGGTTTTGCCCGGAACCCGGCATCACCATTCCCCACATGGGTTGGAATCAACTCCAGTTGACTCAGCCAGACTTACCGCTGTGGCAAAAACTGCCAATGCAGCCTTGGGTCTACTTTGTCCACTCTTACTACGTCGAACCCGTTGATCCTCAACTCAAGGCGGCCACAATTACCCACGGCAGCCAAACCGTCACCGCCGCGATCGCCAACAATAACCTAACAGCAGTCCAATTTCACCCTGAAAAATCTGCTGATGCTGGCTTGCAGATGCTTTCTAACTTTGTCAGCCAAGTTAAGTCTAAAGTTCTGGCTTAGGCTGTTTAGTGTTGCTTGCTAGCGGATTTCTAAACATAATCCTGCTTACCGTTAGGGCAATTGCGTTCAATTATGGCAACCAGAATCTATGGCAATCGCTTACTGAAAACTTTGCCCGGCTTAGCTACCCGCCCCACCCCAGCCAGAGTCAGAGAAGCTTTGTTTAATCGATGGCATTCGATCATTCCTGGCTGTCACTGGCTAGACCTTTGCTCTGGCAGTGGAGCGATGGCTGCCGAAGCCCTCTGTCGCGGCGCTGCCTGCGTCGTCGGGATCGAACGCTCGCCCCAGGCCTGTCGGGTGATTCAGGCTAACTGGCAGTCTGTGGCCCAACCAGACCAGCAAGTTTCACTCTTGCGGGGAGAAGTTACCCAAAAGCTGAAGACTCTGGCAGGGCAACAGTTTGATTGCATTTACTTTGATCCGCCCTACAGCAGCAGCTTATACCAACCTGTGCTGCGAGCGATCGCAGAGCTTAATCTATTAAAAATTGGGGGAGCGATCGCAGTTGAATGCTCACCTCGCCTTCCCCTTCAGATTGAGATTCCAGAACTAAGGATCACCAGCACTAAAATCTATGGAAATACGGCAGTCGTGTTTCTGGGCTGGTCAGCCAGCGGGGCTAAAACTCCAGTTCCTTCCCTCGTTGATACTGCTGGTAAGCAGCCACAAATAGACCGGCCAGAGTAATCGGAATTAACCCTAGAACAATTCCGCACAGCAGTGGCTCAACCATCTGAATTTTTCCTTAGGATCTTACTTTAACGAAATTATCGTAACATTAATCACCAACTGATCACATCCAGCCTGATGGTTGTGAGCAATCAGCTTCAGCTTTCTGGGCATCATCTGATTGCCCACTTGTTTTGTCGGAGTTGCCAATTCGTCTTGCTTGCCTGCCCAGAAAACTTTAAGATATGTAATGAAAATGAAAATTTAGTTATTAATCGGTTTTAGCCAAAGCTTTTGGAAGAACAAGCGCTCAAAAAGAATTTTAGTTTTCAAGGTTTATTCCTGACTGCCCTAGCAATTTTGCTGACTAGTGGCTTAATTGCCTTGACGATTCATCAGGTTCAAATGTCCGATCCTTACATGCATCAAGTGCTCTCGCTGGCTGGAAATCCTCACCAAGGGCAAGCCATTTATCAAATGAACTGTTCTGGCTGCCACGGCTTAGATGCAAGCGGAAAGGTGGGGCCAAGTTTGTGGAAGGTGTCCGATCGGCGCTCTCAAATGGGCCTAATTCAGCAAGTGATTAGTGGCAACACGCCACCCATGCCCAAGTTTCAGGCCAGCCCGGAAGAAATGGCAGACTTGCTCAGCTACCTGAATACGCTTTGAGTGATGACCTGCTCCTTGAGCCGTTGTTGAGCCGGTGGACTGCTGCCAGCCAACTGCTCTAGGGCAAGCTTTAAATCGACCGTTAGAGTTTGGGCGGCCTGTTTAGGACGCTCTAGCGTGTAGTGATTCACATTCAGGGGTTGCCCAATTTTTACCTCCACTTGAGCACCCCAGTCAGGGATCAGCGGCTGATAGGAGAGGTGAATCGGCACAATTTTAAGATCAGGGCGGGCTGTCGCTGCTTGCAGGGCTAACCGCGCCAGCCCCGGCTTCAACGCCTGCACTTGCCGATCGCGAAAAATATTACCTTCTGGAAAAATAACCAGGGATTCGCCAGCTTTTAGAACTTCAATCCCATATCGAAGCGCAGCAATAGCCGGTTGAAGCGTATTGACTGAAAACCCGCCGGCATGACGAATCACCCAACCCTGGAGTCCCCGCATTTCATCATCGGAAACCATAAAGCGTAAATCTCGCCCTGTCACCGGGCGACCGACCGCATAGGGCACGACAAGAGCATCCCATCGCGATCGATGGGTGGGAGCTAAAATAACCGGCCCAGTTCGAGGCAAATGCTGTTGTCCATCAATTCGCACTTGTCGAAAATAGAGCCGCAGCGCCAGCCTGCTGCTGGAATAAAGCCAGCGAATAAACCAAGGCGCACCGAGAGCAGGAAAAGATGTAGTCAATGTGCCTAACAACTATGACCAGTAAAGTTACGGCCAATACAGAAACTCCCTTCACAATAGAAGGGAGTGAGGTTGGATTGATGCATACAGGGACAATTTCCCGATTGTCACAAAAACCAGAGATCTAAAGCTCAGCGGTCAACTAAGAGCGGTAAATCCCCACGACCCAAGTGCCGATGTAGCGCATCAGTGGAATGTCGCCAGGAGAAGAGATCCGAGCATTGAAATAATACATCCCTCCGGTCGGCGGATTTCTAACGTTATTAAGCACCACCTGAACGGGAGTACCAGCCGGAATGACGTCACTAGGCGTCAGGGTAATAATCCGATTATCTGGGTCAAGAGTAACTTCCGACATCTCAACTGGCTTACCTAAATCCCGCCTCAGGTTAAATAACCCGCCCCCTTTGCTGCCTTCTGCCCCAACTCTGACCTCAATCCCTTTCGGATCAAACGTGCCGTCAAAATAGTCTGGGTAAGTAATGCTAATCCCGGAGATGGCAACTTTCTGAGGTCCAAGTTTGAGCCGATAGCGATCGCCGTTAAACCCTGGCGTTCCATAGTCTAAAACATAACTTAATTGTTGCTTGCCGCTGGGGCCATCTCCCCAAGTAAAGGTGAATCCAGGGTTTGTCTGTGCGCGAACTGCAACGGGCAGTCCGACAGCGCATAAGCCTGTAAGCAGGAGGGCAGGCCACAAACGCCGCTGCCGAGGGCGCCTTTGAGCAGAGATAAGCTTGGGCATAACAGTTTGAGAAAGTAAGTGTCTGAAGGGCTACACGCAGTCAGCTAACAATTGGTTTAGTCAACGCCTAACATACTAAGGACGTTTAAACAAACTATTGAGTTCCATTCATTTTACAGAAAAACTTCAACAATCGTCACAGCGTCAGTACAGAGCCGTTACAGATCATTTAAGGTTGATAGGGCAACAAAGGTAAAGCTAAGGTAATGAAGTAGAAGACGAGTGGGGCTGTAAAAACATAGCTATCGGCTCGATCTAAAATCCCGCCATGCCCAGGAATAAGCTGCCCTGAATCTTTGACGCCCGCATCACGCTTCATCATTGATTCAGTTAGGTCGCCTAGCAAACTGGCAATCCCAATCATTAAACCTAACAGAGAACCGGCGATCGCCCAGCTTGGCCAGCCTAAATACCCCGCCCCAGCCAGAGCGACACCAATACTGCCAGCCACCCCAAACACCGCTCCTTCGACGGTTTTTTTAGGGCTAATTTCGGACAGGCGAGTTCGCCCGATCGCTTTGCCCATAATGTAAGCGCCAATATCAGCTGCCCAAATACAGGCAAAGGCAAGAACCGTCACCGTTAGCCCCTGCGGAAAGTGAGCAAAATCTGTCCAGTTGTGCGGCCAAAAGCCGTCTAGCGGCAAATTTCGGCTCTCTAGGTTGCCCAGCGATCGCAGGCGCACCCAATAGCTGGGCAAGTAGCCACCGTAGAATAAGCCCATGATTGAAGCGGAAATATCAGCAATCGTGGCAAACTTGGGCTGAAACAATAGATAAAAGCAAATCAAACTGCCCGCGACCGGAAATACCGCATCTGCCAAAGTTGGTGAAAGGTTAGAAATCACCAGTAGGGCTTGGCTAACCACAAGCGTTGTCTTAGCGGCCGGCGCAATTCCCTTTGCCCGCACCAGTTGAAAATACTCCTGCTGCCCCAGATAAATAATGATGCCAAAGCCAGCCGTAAAGTACCAGCCACCCAGCAAAATCATGCCCAGCGCCAGAGCGATCGCGACAACGGCGCTAAGAATCCGAGACCAAGGCATAGCATTTACTAATTCCCAGACAGCAAGTTGCAAACTGTCCTCAAAAGATCGTTAGGTTATCTCTTGATTAAGTTTACGCTGCTTAGCAGCAATTAAGATCCGAATTGAGCCCAATCTGATCCTACCCAATTAATTTTAAGCATGCGCTGACTGTAGTCGGCAAAACAGCCTAAAGTTTCCATCCCCAGGCATAGGAGGTATAGTCAAAAAGATTATTGCTGACCTTAACGTCGGTTCTTCATCCTCACTGCATTTTTTGACCACAAGATATCGTTTTTAAAATTGCACGCAACCAGTATTTTTTTAAGCCCCCAGCAAGCGAAGACTTAAAAAGAAGTATTTGATTTAAAACCAAGTCACGTTGGTACTCATCAATTCCAATATGTCAAGCGCAGGCACAATCCAATTTGATTTCACCGTTGCCATCCGAGCTTACAACAGCGCCAAGTCTTTGCCGGCTGTTTTGGAAAAATTGCTAAAACAAGTTGGCACTGAAAGTTTCCGCTGGGAAGTTTTGGTCGTGGATAACAACAGTCAGGATGCTACAGCCGCAGTGGTTGCCGACTATGCAAAACGGTGGCGCTCAGATGGTCAGCTTCGGTATGTGCTTGAACCTCGGCAGGGGCAATCCTTTGCCAGGGAGTGTGCCATTTTAAACGCAAATACCGATTTAGTCGGCTTTCTAGATGACGATAATCTACCTCACCCAGATTGGGTGGCGCAAGCCTGCAAGTTTGGTCAAGCGCACCCCGAAGTGGGCGCTTATGGCAGTAATATTCTGGCCAAATTGGATGGCACCCCGCCGCCTGACTTTGTGCAGGTGAATATCTACTTGGCAATTTCTCATCGGGGTAGCACCGCCTATTGCTACAAGCGAGCTTATCCCCGTCTCGTGCCGATTGGTGCAGGCTGTGTCATTCGCAAACAGGCCTGGTTTGACTCGGTGCCGCAAAAGCGCCGCCTGCGGGGCCGGTTCGATCAAAACCGCAAGCTCGTCCCCAGTTCAAGTGAAGACATGGAGATCATGTTTAATATCCAGAACAATTGGCAGGTTTGGCACAATGGCAAGATGGTGGTTGAGCATCATCTTGCTCTGCATCGGCTGGAAACTGATTATTTGCTCCGAATCGCCCGCTTAGGAGGTCTGAGTGCCCATGCCTGCCGGATTGCTCAACTTCGTTCCTGGCAGCGTCCCTTAATGCCCCTGCTGGTTCCTCTGCTCTTACTATTTGATGGGATCAGGGTAGCTGTTTGCTATCTGAAAGACGGCCGTGACTTTAGTCATGATCGCGGTAAGGCCTGTAACTTTCAATTTCGTTTAGGGCGGCTGTTGAGTCCTTTTTTGACGCCCGCTCCCTTCAGTTACGAAGACTATCCTTTAACCCCGGAAACTGCTTCTGCTCAAAGCACCCAGTGAGTCCCAAAAGAACTAGCCCTCTGAGCCGCTAACGACGCTTCCACCAGAGCACGGCAGCCCCGACGAATGCTGCCAACGGCAAGAGCGCCATACTAAACAGGGCAATCCAATTGCTCTTTGTGACCGTCATTTGCAAGCGGCGATTCGTGGTTTCTTTGGGGCGAATCGAGAGGGCTTGATCGTCGCGATCGCTCAGCCAAGCCACTGCGTTTAAGAAGATATCTCCGTTTAAGCTCTGCTCAAACGCTCCATTCGCGACAAATTCGGAATCACCAATTACTACCAGCCGGGCTTGCTTAGCGGGTTGACCCGCCACTACAATCGGTCGGCTGATCGCGACTCCCAAGGTTAATGGGCCCGGGCGATCGATTTGGGGGTCAAGTTGGAGCTGTTGGTTTTCTGGATTTGCCTCAGCCCAACTTTGGGGGCTGGTTTTGAGTAAATCAGTCACCTGATCTTGCGCAACGGGCTGCACAGTAATTGCCTGAGCTAATGGAAAGAAAGAGAACCCCTGATTAAAATTGCGCGTCATCGGGTGATCGCCGTACTGATTGACGATCGCCGCCGCCGGGCCCAAGCCGACCAGCTGGCCAGCCCCAGAGGCATCCACAACAATCCGGTTATCCAGGCTGACGCCCCAATTTTTGAGCAGTGGGTCTAGCCCGGTCTTGGTTTGCGGGTCAAGCAGCAGCAGCAGGCTACCAGCATTCTTCAGGTAGGCTTCCAGCATGGCAACTTCTGCCGGTAAAAAGGCTTTTTTCGGGCCAGCAATCACGACAACATTGGCATCGGTGGGAACTTTGCCGGTGGTCAGCAGGTTGAGCGGCAGAGCAGAAATATTCTTTTGCTGAAGCGCCTGCATCGCTTGGCTTAGGCTGACTTGACCACTTTCAAGCGCAACTTCGCCGTGCCCGAAGGTAAAGTAAGCAACGGATTTGCGATCGCTGAGTAGACGCTGGAGAGCAGGCGTCAAGTTGACCTCAGACAGGCCGCCCGTGACGGGTTCTCTTTTTTGCCCAGATTCTAGAAAGGCATCGCCGAGGGCCTGCGGCTTATATTTTTGGGCCAACCCTGGTTCAGCTTGCGGATCGACAAATTGGTAGCTGAATTTATCATTGCTCTGGCGTTCGTACTGCTCTAACAGCGCCTGGATGGCTGGATCGGGTTGCGTCTCAAACACCCACAGCTTGACGGGCTGCTTGAGATTGCTCACCACTTGCTGGGATTGGGGAGCCAGGGAGAGCGCCTGCTGATCGGTGAGGTCAATCCGATGGTCAAACCGGACTGCCAAAAAATTCAGCAGCCCAATCATCACCAGCACCGCCACAGTAGAAATTAAGGCATTAGTGCTGACCTGGGTGGAGCGTTTGCCCCAAAAGCCTTTGCTGCCACTAGCCAGCCAGAGTAATCCTAAGGCGACAATTACCGCACCGGCGATCGCCAACCCTTGCGGCCAGCCAGCCCACTGACCAGCCACGGCTGCGGCTGAAAAGCCGACCACAATTAACAGCGGCCCCAGCCAAAACAAGTAGGGCCATTTTGCCTGGAGGCGAGGGAGAAAAGTCTTCATGGCTAAAATTGGCTAAGAGCGCTGAAATCTAAAGGCATCAATCGATTGGGCAGTTAGAAACAGGCCCAGAAAAATGTAGCTGGCAAACAAAACCAGTCCGCCGCTGTCAACTGCGCCTTGGCTGAGGTCAGTGTAGTGTTTCAGCAAAGATAAATGGCTGAGGACATCGCCCACCGGCCCACCAATGGTTTTGCCAAGCAAATCGACAATCCACAGCAGCAGAATCAGACCAAACGTCAGCATTGCCGCCAAAATTGAACTATCCGTCAGGGAAGAAATAAACAACCCCAGGGACAGAATTGAACCCGCCAATAAAACTAGCCCCAGGTGTCCAGCTAAAAAGATCCAAACCGAAGCAGGCGGATTGGCACTGTCAAACACAATTGCTTCGTAGACCATCACGGGCAACAGCAGCGTCACATAAAAGGTCATCACCCCCAGCCACTTGCCCAGCGCCACGACCCAATTCGTGATTGGAGAAGTGGCTAAGAGTTCCAACGTCCCCCGTTTGCGCTCTTCGGCATATAAGCCCATGGCCAGCATGGGTAAAATCACCTGCGACAGGGAACCCATCACGGCCAAAAAACTCTGCAAGACCAGATAAGGCACATCAACGGGCTGCGGCGGTAGCCCGGTTTGTTGAGCATTGGCGCCAATTTGGCTGGCATAATCAACTACAGATTTTAAAATAAAGGCATAAAACAAGCCAGAGAGCAGCCAAAACACGCCCGCAATTACATAGGCCAGCGGGGAAGCAAAATAGCCTTGCAGTTCCTTGCGGTAAATCGCCAGCAGATTATTGAAGATAATACGCATATTAGGCATCTCCTGCCGGTTCCGGCTCGGCTAGATCAGTAGCCAGTGGGATTTCCTCTAGAGGAGTCTCTTCTAGATTTGATGCCCCTAGCTCCGTCGTCGTTAACTTTAAGAACACTTCCTCTAAATTGCCACCGCTGCGCCGCATTTCGTATAGCCCGATGCCGCTGTTGACAAGAGTAGTGGCGATCGCCTTGCCCAATTCTTGATCGGCATCACCGCTAATCCGCAGTCGATGGTGATGGTCGGGCAGAAACTCATGCCCCAGCCACTCCAGGGAGCGAATTTGAGGCAGGTTTTGGAGATGAGCCGCAATTTCAGCTTGGTTGCCCGCCACTTCCAGGTCAAACGTGGAACCGCCGGTCAGTTGGCCCATCAAATTATCGAGTCCGCCGCTGGCCACCACTTCGCCCTGATGAATAATTGCCACCCGGTTACAAATGCTGCTCACCTCCGGCAAGATGTGAGTCGAAAGAATCACGGTTGTATCCCCATCCGCCAGGGATTTGATCAAATTTCGCACCTCAATAATTTGGCGCGGGTCTAGCCCAACCGTTGGCTCATCCAAAATAATGGCGGGCGGGTTGTGGACGATCGCTTGGGCAATCCCTACCCGCTGCTTATAGCCCTTGGACAGCTTGCGGATAATCACTTTGCGCTTGTCTTGCAGGTTGCAGCCAGTCAAAGCTGCATTCAAACGCTGGGGGCGATCGCCCGCATTCACCCCTTTTAGGCGGGCAACAAAATTCAAGTATCCTTCCACCGTCATTTCTGGGTAAAGTGGCGGACTTTCTGGCAGGTAGCCAATCCGCTGCCGGACTTGCATCGGTTGGGTATGCACCTCAAACCCAGCGATTGTGGCATTGCCAGCGGTGGCCGGCAAATAGCCGGCCAAAATCCGCATTGTGGTGGTTTTACCGGCTCCGTTCGGGCCCAGCAGCCCTAAAATTTCCCCTGGCTCGACCCGAAAAGTGACGTCTTTAATTGCTTGGGTTGAGCCATAAATCTTGCTCAAATGCTCAACTTCAATCATTATTCTTCATCGGCCTTTGTTACAAATTGGCTCTGATCAATGACTCCCCATGACCGGCAGTTGCGATCGCATGCACCTAGATCTATATACCATCGCTTGCGACGCTTAATTCAACCGAACTTATGCAGGCTCTAGGCAAACTGACCTTGCTCCGAAAAAGTGGACAATTCCCAAGAGTCGTCAACTCAGGAGCATGTTCACATGACACAAAAACCCCGCAGGCTATTTACAGACGAGCAGAAGGCTGAGGCAGTCCGCATCGTCAATCAATCTGGCAAACCGGTGAGCCAGGTTGCCAAAGAAATGGGTCTGACTGAAAGTGCCCTCCGCAACTGGGTCAAACAAGCCCAGATTGACCGTCAGCCAGACCCTCAAGGACAACTGACCCTGCCGTTGCTCAGGAAAGCTCAGACCCTTTGAGCTAATCGACGCAGAGAAGGAAAATTTTCCGATTGCCTTGATGTGTAAAGTGCTCAAGCTGTCTAGAAGTGGCGACTCTGCCTGGCTCAAACGCAAAATATCCCCTCGAACTCAGGAGAATGAAATCTTGTCCCAGCAGATTCAACAGATTCATCAAGGGAGCCGTCAAACCTATGGCTCACCTCGGATTCCTGCCTCTTTGGTCGCAAACGGGTTTCAAGTTGGTCGCCAACGAGTCGTTCGGTTAATGGCAACACTCGGTATCAACGCTCGTCCCCAGCGTCAATTCAAGGTCACGACTGATTCTAAGGATCATAGATTAAATAAGGTGTAATTCTTTAATTGTATCTGTAAGCTAGAGAGGCAGATTAATCATCAGGTGAAGTGATGCAAACATACCCACATCCAGATTGGCACCAGCCATGATACCAGCGAGTTTGCCTGTGACTCGATTCGCGACGGGTGGAACCCCTATGGCAAAGGGCGCTATCCGCTAGCGGACTCGATTTTACTGGTCTGTGAGGGCGGCGGCAGCAATAGCTGACGCTATGACATCGTTAAGCAGGACTTACAGACGTTGGTCAACGAGTTAGGCATCGACATTCGCATTGCCCCCTACCCACCCTATACCTCCAAGTACAATCCGATTGAACATCGGTTGTTTCCCCATCTCTCTCGCGTCTGTCAGGGGGTGATTTTTGAGAGTGTCCAAGCCGTGCAACACCTGAGGGCAACCGCCACCACTCGCACTGGGCTACAGGGATTGACGACAATTCTTGATCAAACCTATCAGACGGGTCGAAAAGTAGCTGAAGACTTCCAATCCAACCCGAAAATTGTTTTTGATGAATTCTTGCCTCAATGGAATTACACCGCAAAGCCAAAATTACAGGTTATTTAATCCACGATCCTTAGCATGACTTGCCGATTGCGGAAAACGTCTTAAATCGGAACTTTATGACAACAGAGCCAGATCGAGGGTGGGTCGCTGACATCACCTACATTCCCACAGCTCAAGGATGGCTGTACTTAGCCGTCATTATTGATCTGTTCTCTCGCCGGGTCGCGGGATGGTCAATGGCAGAGCATCTACGGACAGACTTGGTCTTAACCGCTCTAGATGCTGCTTTAGGACAGCGCCTCCCTTCACTTACCGGATTGATCTTTCATTCTGACCGGGGCAGCCAATATGCCAGTGGAGACTACCAAACGGCGCTCCAGAAAGCTGGCATCACCTGTAGTATGAGCCGTCGGGCTAATTGTTGAGGCAGTCCGTTGGCGGGGTTCCCCCGCTTAAAGGAACTGCTGTGGGATAACGCTGTGGCTGAAAGCTTTTTTGGCACCCTCAAAACCGAGTTGATTCATCCCCGAATGTTCTCTACACGGGCAATCGCCAGAACGATGATCGCGGAGTGGATTGAAGTGTTCTACAATCGACAACGACTCCACTCGACCATCGGCTACCTTTCCCCGGTTCAGTTTGAAGAGAATTATTGGAGCGCTCTCAATTACCCGATCGCAGCTTAACTTACCTGTCCACTTTCTTGGGGTAAGGTCAAAAGACGTAGAGGATGCCATAGGGGAAGCGTCGAATGAGTGCTCGTCGTGCCTGCTGATAGATGAGTGGATAAGCAAGAGGATTGCGCCCAATGCCAGATAAACAGGTATCAACTGCTCGAACGAACTCAGATCCTAAGCTGGAACCTGTGTTTCATACCACTCGAAAGCGTCTTGAATGTCTAACTCTGCCTCAGGGCGAATGATGAGGTTATAGCTCATTGAGAGCAGCCTAATCGTTGCTTGACTTCTTCCCAAGTTGAGCCAATTATTCGGTCTTGCTGATACCGTTCTAGTCGGCGATTGAGTTCCTGTTTCTGAGCATCAGTGAGGGGCAGTTCGTCTTGCTGCTCAAGGATGCTGTCCCAGAGGTCTTCGGCAAGTTGGATGCGTTCAGCAATGCTGAGTTGAGAGATTTCAACTTTGAGGAGAGGATGAGTAGTCATTGCAACAATTTAATCAGATTAATACTTTTAACTATTTTAAGGTGAATTTTGGCGATCGCTCCTTCAGTGCAGAAGCGCAAGCAGAACAAGCACGATCGCCCTTCTTTCACCGCATCGCCCCTAAAATTCGCCGAAAAATATCACAGCCCCATATCTTGAGCATTGGGGTAGATACGCTCCTGTTCCAGCCTTGGACGATATTCCAATCGCCCGATTTCAATCAAGCTGTAAAGATCATCCAGAGCTTCTGGATAAAACGATTGCATCACTTGACTCACCTCTGCAATGTCCTGGTCTGATTTATTGCCCAGCATTCGCTCAACATCGGCAATATCCTGCGATCGACTAGAGTTTAGTTTCATTAGCACTAGGTAGGGAAGGCAGATAAACGGAATATTGGGCTGTTGCTCTGAATATACAGGTTGGCTGACTGCCTCGTTTACCCACTGCCCCTCAGCAAACAGGACATCCAGAGAGATGCCACTGGGTAATTGCCAGGAATTTCCTTCCAGGGGAAGTTTATCTGTAATGGGCGATAGGACTTCGATAAGTCTTGCTCCTGCGGTTTCCAGATTTGCCTCCAGGGTTTTGAGATCAGCTTTGCGAATCAAAATGTCAATATCCTCAGTTTGGCGGGATGGCATATACAACTGAGTTGCGACTCCTCCTGTAACAACGTAGGCACAGAGGATATGGTCATGGACAGCCATTTCAATGGAGTTCCAGCGAGGTTGAATCTGACGTAGGAATGCTTGACTGCTGCCACTGCCATAGCCCTTAGCAAGCCGCTTCCTACTTAACTCAATGATTTTTTTGCGGATGCTGAGCGGCATTGTAGCTTTTCTAGAATCAATGTCTCCAATCTTGCCATAGTTTATCTGCATACAGCACTTTCGCAGCATACTCCTGCAAGAGCGATCGCTTCTCTTATAGTGCAAGTGAAATGACAATCGCCCCCAGAAGCCAGAGCCACAAGCAGAGAACGGGCGATCGCTTTTTGCCTCACTGCGATCGCGCATTAGCCCCCATTCCCTAGAACAGTTAGAAAACCTGGGTGAAGCTTTGCCCGAGTTTGAAGCGTTGGCAAAGCCTCTCCAACGGAGAATCGCTGATTTGGAACAGTGGTTTAGAAATTTAGAGGAGCGATCGCCCCACTCGAAACAACCGCGATCGCCCCCTGGTTGTGAACGAGGACTGTGGCGCGAATCGCGAAGTTTGCCGAAGGTATCGCTATAATGCTTGAATATCAACCCAAACGCAGTTAAGCGGCATGAGAGCAGTTAAAGCCACAGGTCACGTTGATGAGCGGGGGCAGATCCATCTAGATCAGCCTCTTGCGGATGTGAATGGTCGAGTCGAAGTCATTGTTTTGATTGATGAAACTGAACCTGAATCTGATCTGCTGGTGTCGAAAGAGGAAATTTTGGCTAATTTTCGACAGGCTTGGCACGAAGCAATGACTGGACAAACTGTGCCTGTCTCTCAAATCTGGGAAGGGATTGAGCATGACTGATCTGCCGATCGTACAGGTTGAAGCGGCTAGAACTTTTACTCGTGATTTACGCACTCTGGCAAAGAAGTATCGTAGCATTTACCAAGATGTTCAACCGATGATTGAAGAACTTCAAAATGGCAACATCATTGGTGATCAGATCCCGAACATCGGTTATATGGTCTTTAAGGTGCGAATTCGCAACACGGATATTCAGAAAGGGAAAAGCGGTGGATATCGCCTCATTTACTATCTCCAAACTACAACTGGAATCATTCTTCTGACGATTTATCCAAAGTCCGAGCATGCTGATATTGCTGCGGGTGAAATCAGAGCAATCATCGAGCAAGAGGAATAGGAAAAAGCACTGGTCTTGAGGTTGATTGGATTGAATCATTGGGCAATTGCTCCTAAATTATCTAAGTTTTATGCGATCGCCCCACTCGAAACAACCGAGATCGCCCCCTGGTTCTAAACCGCGATCGCGCATTAGCACTCTCTGCCTAGAACAGTTAGAAAACCTGGATGAAGCTTTGCTGGAGTTTGAAGCGTTGGCAAAGCCTCTCCAACGGAGAATCGCTGATCTCGAACAGTGGTTTAGGAATTTAGAGGAGCGATTACTGCTCGATTTCACCTGTTTGACAGATTTAGACCATTGGTTAGTAGAATACGCATAAAAATCGCACTTTCTTGCCTATCCAACCCTATTACTGCCCTAAAACTCCCAACTGATAGAACCTGTAATCGTAAACGGCGCACCTCGTTGAAGAGAAAATCTTCCACCATCAGAGGCTCTGATATAGTCCGTGTCGAATAGATTCCGGATATTGATAGCCGCGTTCAAGCGACCTCGACGGTAGTAAATCGCTGCATCAGTACGCAAGTAATTTGGCAGCGTAAATGTGTTAGCTAAGTCTCCTTGCCGCTCACCTACATAAAATAGTCCTAATCCAAACCCCAAACCCTTTACATTGCTCTTCTGAATCTCATAAGTTGTCCATAGGCTGGCTTGATTCTCCGGCACACCTAACAATTTATTGCCAGCAGGAGTGGAATTATCCTTGGTGACTTCAGCATTGGTGTAAGTATAGGAACCAATCAATTTCCAACCGGGTAGAATCTGACCCACAATATCTAACTCAATCCCGCGACTCCGTTGCTCTCCTACCTGAATGAAAAACGTAGGATTACTCGGATCGGGTGTGGTCACATTCGTCTTGGTGATTTGATAGGCTGCTAATGTTGCTGAGAGCTTTCCCTCTAAAAAATCAGCTTTAATACCTGTTTCGTATTGGGTCGCTCTAGTTGGCTCAAACGCCCTACCATCGGGGTTGAATCCACTAGTAGGAGTAAAAGACCGACTATAGCTGGCATAGAGAGAAATCGGTTTGATAGGTTGGTACACTAGCCCAATGCGAGGGCTAAACGCGCCGTCATTCTGGATGGGGGTATCGATGTTGTCATCGAATATTTCATAATCTTCTGAAACCCAATCATAGCGTCCGCCAATCAGTAGCTTCAGGTTATCTAGGAGCGTGATTTGATCCTGAAGATAGACACCATAGGATTCAACCCGTCGATCAAACGCCAGAGATGTACTGTATATCGGATCTGGAACATCGTAATCTGGGTTAAAAATATCTAAAGCGGGAAGATTGGTAGCTCCAAAAACGCCCTCAATAGGTTGGGAAAAGATATTGAAGTCGAAGCCCACTAGGAGTTGGTGTGAAATAGATCCCGTATTAAATTTCCCAAGCAAGTCGATCTGTCCAAAATAGTTATCTGTTATGGCTTCAAAATCTTGAGCGTCCACTCTTAAAAATTGGTCGTCTACTAACTCTATAACAACATTTGGTGAATCTCTTCTGGTGTTACTCGTAACAACAGCAAAACTATTACGGAGTTTCCAGTCGTCGCTAAACGCATGATTCAGCCTGTAACCAAATCTTTGTGTAGTGACATCATAAATGTACTGATCAGGAGGGTGCGACCTCTATCTGATATATCAAGTAGCAACTGGAAAGCCATACTGGTTTAATTTGCTCCAAAACTGACTCCAACGATTAGGTGTCAAAACTAAAGCTCTTAAACTCAAAATTACACTGGC
>JAHHGS010000099.1 GCA_019359715.1 Aphanocapsa sp. GSE-SYN-MK-11-07L
TTGGATTTTGGTCTTCTTGGCACTGTCCATACGTTTCCTGGGGGAGAGGTCAATTACTCAAAGTTTAGCGTTGCTTCAGAACATTAGTCCTAAGTACTTATACTCATTGCAAAAGTGGGATGCACTCTTAAGATCGAGTTCAATCTTGTTAGCCGGATTTAGGCGATTATTGGCAGTTAAACACTATGAAAAAAGCTTTGTTAGCTGGGTCTTTAATTCTCCTAGCGGCTGGAGGAGGACTGCAAACTCTTACGCGCTCCGTTTTTGCTGAACCCGCAGCCGTTACTCAAGCTACAGATGTAAAACCAGCCGTCTCCCCAGTTGAGCTGCTCGATCCGGGGGTAGAGCCACGCCAAGCATTGCGCTTCAAACCCGTACTGCAAACCAAGCAACTGTCTACCATGAGCATGAGCATGGATATGAGTATGAAGAGCGATCAGGCTAATGCTCCCATGCCCAATACTAAGCTGCCAGGAATTGTGATCAAAATCGAGACGACGGTCAGCCAAATTGACCCGAATGGCGATATTCACTATCAGTTTCGCTACACCGATATCAATCTGACCGAGGATGCTAAGCAGCCACCTGCGGCCGCAGAAGCAATGCGATCGCAGTTTGCCAAAATCAAGGATCTAACCGGCGTGATTGTGGTGGATAGCCGGGGGCAGACCAAATCAGCCAAGTTTAACGTTCCAGACAGCATGGATAGCATGACGCGGCAAATGTTGGATCAAATGTCTGACTCGATCAATCAAATTTCCGTTGCGATGCCGGAACCAGCAGTCGGGGTGGGGGCGAAATGGCGGGTTGCCTCAGACGTGAGTGTTTTTGGCATGAAGCTGCCGCAAGCTGCCACCTATGAAGTAGTTAAGCTCCAAAATGGAGCCGCAATGCTAAAGGTGGGGTTAGAGCAGCAAATGACCAACCAAACCATGAATTTACCTGGATTGCCGGCTGCAAGCAGTCTGGAGATCAAGTCCCTCAACACAACGGGGCAAGGACAAATGACCCTCAGCTTCGATCGGATGATGCCAACTAGCGCCCAACTAGCGATCCAATCTCAGGCTGAAATGGCGATCACCATCTCCAAGACTGAACCACCGATGGTAATGAACACCGATACAAAACTGGATATGACTTTAACTTCAGAATAGGCAAGTGGCGATCGCTAGCTCTCCAAATCATGCCCTGACTCAAAGTCGAGCGGTTCGTAGACGGGGCAATATCCTTCTGGGGAGACTTTAAACCCAAACAGAGCCGAAGTCTGATTCCAGCAGCGCTGCCCCCGGTAGTAGACACAGGTGGCGCAGCAGTTAATTGCGGTCATAGCGGGCGATCGCTCCAGCAAAATGTCTTGGGCAGATAGCCCTCTAATCACAAACTCTTCCCCCTGCCAACTGCCCACCACCAGACCCGTATCAGCAAAGTTGCGCCAGCGCGGGTCGTCGGTGAGGGCTTGGGGCAGGCTAATTGTGACCACGCTGCCCAGTTCTGCCACTTCTCCTTCATAGCTGGTGTTGGTTTCGGGCTGGGTGGGCTGAAAAGTCTCGGCGATCGGCAGTTCTACCCGGGTGCCAGCGGCTGGGCAATGGAGATGGTAGCGATTGCTCAACTCATCTAAGCCCGTTAGGTCAGCCAAGTAGGTGCTGCTGCCGTGGACAAACACAATGTGTTGAGGGCGGAGATTATGAATCAATTGCGTCGTGGCTGGGCCATCGGAATGCTCAGCCAGCAGATAGGTTTCTAGGCTCAATTCGGCTGGCTGAGTTTGAGCCGCAGCCTGGATGTTCTCTAGCAACACAGAAGTATCACCAGCCATCTGGCGGGGCAGTAAAATCAGCCAGTCTGAGTGTTGGCAGTAAGCCTGCACATCCACACTTTGATCCACTAGCACAATGCAGGCTGGCTTGCCCAAACTATCTCGCTGCTCCGATCGCAGCCGCTGGACGCGGGGGCGAATCCGCTGATCCCAAAACAGGGGCTGGTTCTGAGCAAAATTACGCACGTTGGCCGGGAGCTGGGGCAGAATGTCGAGATAGGCATCGCAGCCAATCGCGATCGCCTCTTCTACCCAAATATCTAGGTTTTGCCCCGTAAAGTAGTGATGGCTCCGCAGCAGCATTAGCAGCTCCTGCCCCAAACCCAAGACGGGCACCGGCAGCATCACCGAAGTGCCCTGCTTGATCGCCTGGGAAATCCGCTCTGCCAGTTGGTTTTCCTGCTGGCGGCGATGGGCATGGCGAGCGGTGCCAAAACTGCCTTCCACAATCAAAACATCCGGGGCGGAGCCTCGCAGTTCCTCCAGTGGCAACCCCTCGACCAACCGGGAATTCGACAGAAAAAAATCTCCGGTATAGAGCAGCGTGTAGGGACGTGATTCAGATTCGGCGAGAGCAGGCTTGTAGGTCAATAAAAACGCAGCCGCCCCCGGTAAGTGCCCGGCCGGAAAAAGTTCTACGCTTAGCCCCGCCGCCAACTCAACCGGCGATCGCCAAGGCAAGGCCTGGCAAAACAGGGGCACTTCGGTAGCCGGCCAATTCAGCGGCAGCAAATGAGCCGTGACTTCGCTGCCACAAATCGGCAACTGCGGAAAGGCTTGGTGCAGCGCCAGCAGTCCCCTCGCGTGGTCGGGGTGAGCATGGCTACACAGGACTAAATCAGCCGGTAGGTCGGAGAGAGTTAAGTCTGAGGGATGATTTGGCTCAGGAGAATTGCCAGGGCGATCAGGATACCAGACGACTGGCTCTCGCAGCACGTCAATCTGGCGCAGCCCGCAATCAAGCAAAATTCGGTAGGGGCCCATCCGCACCAGCAGAGATACGCCCTCATCAGCATGGCCGACAGCATAGGGAATGCATTCTAGGTCAACCAAGCAAATTGTTCCTTAGCTTCCATACATGTCACCTGCCAGAGTTGACGGGTTGAACAACTCTTCTAGGTCTAAGTGTAAAGTAGGCTACCAAGTTCTGGGCAAGTGTAACAACCTTGAAAAACCGTCAGTGCTGCTGCTCTAAATGTCGCTGCTATGGGCAGAGCCATTGCCGTGGTACTGGTCGGTGTCATAGAAACCGTTCTTGGTGCCAAACAGCAGGCAAAGAGTAATAAATATCGGGGTAATCCCAATCAAAACTAGCTTCACATCCACCGGAATTTCTCCAAAATTGATTCAGAACAAGAACTAGCAGACTAGAACGCTTTAATTCTAGAGTTGTTCTCGCTTTTGCGTCTACGTAAACCTTAATTGTTATGAATTAGTTAGGAGTTACGCAGTTGCCCCCTAAATGCCGCAATTCTGGGAGACTTCAGAAGTTTCTCCCCGTTCGGCTGAGCGCCCTTCGGCTTGAGCTCAGGCTTCCCAGAGCGTCAGCCGACGGGTCGAAAGCTCACGTCGAAGCCCAAATTTGGGGGGCTGGGGGGGCGAAAAAGGTCAGAAATTCACTCGACTGCGTAACTCCTGTTGGCAACATGGTTGTTCTCAGGCAGTCTTGTGTTTAAACTTTCGCCCCGATCGTCCGCGCAGCCTCTGCCCGATCGACTAAACAGCCATCCTCCATGTAAATGATCCGATCGGCAAGGTCGAGAATCCGATTGTCGTGGGTGACAAGCAAGATCGTGCAGCCTTGCTGTTTAGCCAGCTTTTCCATAATTTCTACAACATCTCGTCCTGATTGTTTATCGAGGGCTGCCGTCGGTTCATCGGCCAGAATAATTTGCGGCTGACTGACTAGGGCCCGGGCGATCGCCACCCGCTGCTTTTGCCCGCCCGATAAATCGCTGGGATAATAGTCTAGGCGATGGTCTAAGCCGACGGAGTGCAAAATACTCCGAATCCGAGTCTCTGCTTCGATTGCAGACACCGGATGAATTTCTAAGCCGATTTCAACATTTTGGTAAACCGTCAGAAAATTTAGCAGGTTATGGGCTTGGAAAATATAGCCAATCTGGCGTCGAGCCAGCGTCATTTGCGCTTTGCTGGCATTCAGCAACTCCGACCCTAAGAGGCTTAAACTGCCCGCTTGCACCGATCGCAAACTTCCGATCAGGGTTAGCAACGTGGTCTTGCCGGAACCGGATGGGCCGGTCATGATGATGATTTCACCCCGCTTAATTTGCAGGTTAACGTCAAACAAGACCCGTTTTTGCAGTGAGCCTTGACCAAAGTAATGATTCAGGTGAGCGATCGCGATTGCCACTGATTGAGACATCTTCAGCTCCTAAAAAATATCCGCCGGGTCAGCCGTTTGCAGCTTACGGACAGCCATTCCGGCCGAGAACGAACTCATGATCGCCGTCAGGACAAACACAAACACAATTCGCCCCAGATCCATTGCCATTGGCAGCATCGTAGCCAGATTTGTAATCCGATAGATGCCCAAGGCAATTAGAGTTCCCGGCACAAACCCCAGGGCGGCCAAGATCAGTGATTCTTGAAAGACAACAATCAGCAAATAGCGATCGCGAAACCCGATTGCCTTGAGGGTGGCATATTCGGGCAAATGATCGGTGACATCGCTGTAGAGAATCTGGTAGACAATCACCGCCCCGACGATAAACGCAATCACCACACCCAAATCAAACGTATAGCCGACCGGAGTGCTAGCGTTCCAGAAGGCTACTTCTGCTTTGGCGTAGTCCTCTCTGGTCATGACTTTGACATCATTAGGCAACCGCGATCGCAGCTCAGCTAAAACTGCTTGCACATCTGCACCGGGTTTGAGTTTGATCAGGCCGACATCCAGTAATCCAGCCTGGCGGAAATCAGCCATCCGTAAAAAGTTGAGATCGCTGGTGACTAAATAGGCATTGATGCCAAAGGTTGGACTCAGCTTGAACAATCCTCGAATCTGGACTTGACGTTCATTAATTTCAGTCGTGATCGGCTTTCCGGCCTGAAACTGTTGGGCGATCGGGCCAAATTCTGGCCGCGATCCCAGATTGAATAGGGCCGTATCTGGCTGGCGCAGTTGATGGCGATTGGCTTCGATTCCCGGCAGATTCATGACATGGTGTTCTGGGTTGATCCCGATCGCGTAGATATCCCAAATCTCTTTGTTTTCAGGATTCCGCCACTGAATCGCATTCAGGTAAATCGGACTCACCGATGCAATTCCCGCCACTCCGGCAGCCTGATATAACCGCCGCTCTGTAAACCGATCCAGGGAAATTAGCGATCGCGAGCGACTGCTGAGCATGACAATTTCGCCATTCAAGCTGTTGTGGAATTCCACCGCGCTACTAAACAGCGCGCCGCGAAAGCCCATTTGCAGAAACATCAGCACATCGGCAAAGCTAATCCCAGCGATCGCCACCAGCAGCCGCGCCCGCTCTTTTCGCAACTGTAACCAAGCCAAAAACAGGGGTTTCTTGGGCTGAATATTCTGATTCTGAATTAATTTAGTCATTCGATTTCCTCAGGATTTGACATCGATTGACACTTGCACAGTCAAATTGGTTAACCCGGCCACTCGACGGCTGGATGCACTATCCAATCGCACTTTCACCTCGACCACCCGCGCATCAAATTGGGCGGCTGGATCGGTGTTCAAGACATCTTGCTTGCTGATCTCTAGCCCAACTTCTCTAACCTGACCGCGCAGCACCTCCGGGAACGCATTGTTCTTGCTAATCACGGTGGCGGTTTGTCCGACTCGAATCCGGCTGAGGTCTAACTCGTAGACTTCTGCCACCGCTACCATCCGCTCGGTTTGCCCTAGGCTGATCATGCCTTGATTGCCAACCAGTTCTCCGGGACGGGCGTGGATTTTGAGCACTTGCCCCGCTTGCGGCGATCGCACTGTCGCCAAATCGAGGTCTGCCTGGGCCCGCGCCACTGCCGCTTGCGCCTTCGCCACCTGCGATCGGGCTACATTCACATCCACCGGACGCACCTCGGCAATTTGATCAAGATTGGCTTGGGCTTCCGAAACCTGCTGCTGCCGCGATAACTGAATCCGGCTCAGATTCACCCGCGCTTCGGTTAGTTGTTGCCTGACGGTATCGACGGTGAGTTGCTTCGCGTCTCGCAAGGAAGCCGAGACAACTCCTTCCTGATAGAGGGCTTGATAGCGCTGATCTTCCAGTTCTGCATTCTGTAGTTCTGCTGTCAGCCGGGCGATCGTGGCTGCTTGAGCCGTGGTTTCAGTTTGTAGTTCTACCCGTTGGCGATCGACGACTCGCTTTTGGGCCCGAATTTGCCCTGATTTTGCGCCCGCTTCCACCTGACGCAACTGGGCTTGTGCCACCCGCACCTGCTCTTGGGCCTCTTTTAAAGCCGCTTGCCGCCGCTGATAGCTATCTAGAACTGCAATCAGATCGCCTTTGCGAATCCGCTGCCCGTGGGTTACGTGCAACCGTTCAACTCGTGCCCCTTCCAAGGACGTAGGCGCAAACACCTGAATCAGTTCTCCATCCGGTTCCAGTCGCCCCAGAGCAGACACCGTTGCGACTGGGGCTGGAGATGCTGAAATTACTGATGGTGTCGGCCGATTCGCGATCGCGACATAGCCAGCTCCACTTGCGATTAAAGCAGCGATCGCCACCAGCACCAGCGGTCGCCGACGAGTTTTGGGCAAGGTAATGTTCATCCTATTCAACCTCCGGCAAACTCAAGCTTGTATTTCTCCGGTGCTTTGTCATCCCATCCATTACCCCACCCATGATCCGAACCCGGGCCCAGCGGGGCAGCGGCATCAACGAATAGGTGAGGAGTTTTGAGAGCAGCCCCGGCAGCACTGTTGATCGGCGGCCCAAGGCCGCAAGAATCGGCTCAGAGATCGCCTGGGGTTGCAGCCCTGCTCCCATCTTCATGCCAGCCCGGCTGGCGAAGCCGGAGTGGGTGGGGCCGGGCGCAGCTGCCAAAACATCAACTCCCAAGGGCGCAAGTTCCACAGCCAACCCTTCAGCTAGCGCTTGTACATAGGCCTTGGTTGCGGCGTAGTGGGCAGCAAACGGCGTCCCTTGAAACCCGACGATCGAACTCATCAGCACCAGGCCACCGCCACCCCGCTTGGCCAATCGCCGCCCAAAGTACCAGCTCAACCCCAAAAGGGCGCGGCAGTTAACGTTCAGCATTTCCAGCTCCTGCTCCAGGTCGGCGTCGAGAAACGCTCCTGATGTGCCAAAACCAGCCGCCGCCACCAGTAAACCGACATCCAAATTACGGGTGGCATCGGCTAGCCTTTCAACGCTGGTCTCTAGTCCCAAGTCGAGGTCAACCACGTGAACCTCAATTCCGTAGCGAGCGGTCAGATCGGTTGCCATCTGTTCCAGCCTGCCTCGATTCCGGGCAACCAAAACCAGATTCAGCCCAGATTCAGCCAGTTTGAGCGCGAGCGCCTGCCCGATTCCAGAGGAAGCCCCCGTCACAACTGCCCAAGGCCCATACAGAGTCAATAATCGCTGCTGCCAACTTCCCCGAAATTGAGATCTAGCTCCCCGATTTAGATGATTCATGTGTTTGCCCCCATTATTCACACCCATCGCCGCACACTTGCCTTGTAGCGCAGGTATTCATCCCCGAATTTTTGCTCTAAATAATCCTCTTCGCGCTCGATCACGCCGGTTTGCACCACCACGATCAGCGGCACCAGCAGCAACAGCGCCCAAAGTGCGTTAAAAAGTAGCGTCATCCCGATATAAAGCAGTGTTAAAGACAAATAAAGCGGGTTGCGACTAAACCTGAATGCTCCATCAGAGACGATCGCTGTCGTTGGACGAGCAGGATTAACTGCTGTCTGGGCGCGGCCCATCGCCCGAAAAGCCGAAATTGCGATCGAAGCTGCGCCAACAAGTACGATTACGCCTGATGGAATCGCGAGCAATCGCGGCAGGAACGTAGCCGGAAAAATGAACTGAAGCAATAGCCCTAGCGTGAGTGTTCCAGCAAAAAGTGCTGGCGGAAAGGCAATTACTCCGGGATGATCCGCTGTTTCTTCTGGCATTGTGACTTCCCTCTAAAGGTGAACCTATTTACTCCAGTCGTTGTATTCAAAAATTTGAATACAAAAACTAAGGTATACTCAATTTATTGCATCCGTCAAGTGGGGAGTTTAGGGATGGCACTCAAACACACCATCCTGGCGTTCTTGTCTCGTCAGCCGCTGAGTGGCTATGACGTGGCCAAGGAGTTTGCTGAGGGGTTTGGCAGTTGCTTTTGGAAAGCAAGTCAGCAGCAGGTTTACGCTGAGCTGACGAAGCTAGAGCAGCAGGGCAGCGTCACCTATGAGGCAATTCCGCAACCGGGACGACTCGATAAAAAAATTTATTCAATTACAGGTCAGGGGCAACAAGAGCTGCTCGATTGGTTGACCAAACCCTGCGAACCAACGGCCATTCGTGAAGATTTGGGCGTTATGGGGCTGGCGGGGCATCTGGTTCCTTCATCTGTCGTGATCCGTGAAATTGAACGACGGCGGCAGCTCCACCTGGACATGGTGCAGCAGGTAAAAAAATTAGATCAGCATTTTGCCCAAAATCTTGATGCACTAGAACTGAAAGACCTGTACATGCATTTAATTATTCGGCGGGGCATTCGCTATCAAGAAGAGTGGGTGACTTGGTGTGATGAAGCCCTAGCGGCGATCGCCCAAGCGGTCAACCGCTAAGTTTGCCAGAACAAAGAAATGCGATCGCCTGATTCTCACAGGATGTTTTTCCAGACAACCGGCCAGATTTGACTCAGAATATTGACTAGACCACTCAAACGCCTTAGCCGTGAACCCAAGCCGTTCAACCCTAGATCATGCGATCGCCCTTGCCCATCTGCAACAGTCTGATCCCTTGCTGGGCGAACTGATCCAGCAGGTGGGTGATTGCAATTTAGGGCGGCAACCAACTGACGATACGTTGCTCTCGGCATTAGTGAAATCAATTATCTATCAGCGGATTTCAATTAAAGCCGCTAATACGGTCTATGCCAGATTCCTTAATTTGTATGCACCCGCCGCCTTTCCCTCAGCAATGGAGATTTTAGCGACGCCAGATCCAACTTTGCGGAGCATTGGCTTACCTGGAATGAAAGTTGTTTATCTGAAAGATCTAGCCCAAAAGGTGTTAACCGACTTACCCGATTTGGCTACGTTGCACACGATGGAAGATGAAGCCATTATCCAAACCTTGACTCAAATTAAAGGCATTGGGCGCTGGAGCGTCCAAATGCTGCTGATGTTTCAGCTTTATCGCCTTAATGTTTTGCCAGTAGACGATTTAGGGATTCGAGCCGCCATCCGCAACCTTTATCGTTTGGATGATTTGCCCACCAAAGCAATAGTCGAGCGGTTGGCCCTGCCTTGGCAGCCCTATCGAACGATCGCTTGTTGGTATCTTTGGTACAGCCGCGATGCTGTCAATCAAGACCTGCTCAAGCATTGGGCTTAGATTGTCCGCAATTCTTAGAGAGAGATTGAAGAGCTGAGTTACAACTATGCCCCAACGATTAAAACGAAGCGATCGCACAAACTTTCGCGGGTGGTGCGACGGGTGAAGGAATTCCAGGTGTCTAGTTCTTGATCTGAGTGGCTGAGCAGGCGCGATCGCAAATCTTCACTCAACCCCCGCACCTGGCTAAAATCAGCACCAGCAATACTCTCTAGGCGATCGCACTCAACATCGGTTAAATCTGCTGCCCGCAGGTCTACTCCGGCCAGGTTGACTCCGTTCAGCCGAGCCTGACGCAGGCAAGCCCCGGTCAAAAATGCCCGCCGTAAGTCGGCGCTACTGAGCCGAGCGGCCTGCAAATTGGCGACCGTCAGGTCTGCCCCAGTTAGGTAAGCCCCCAATAAATTTGCGGACTGGAGGTCAGCATGGCGGAGGTTGGCGGTGTTGAGAGCTGCTCCGTTTAAGTTCGCTCCTGGGCCGATCGCCCCGGAGGATTTATAGGCAAATCCCTCTGGAAAAATGGTTTGACTGTCGTACTGGGCGGCTTGCAGTTTGGTGCCTTCTAGGTTGGCGCTGGTCAAATCTGCTCCGCTCAAATTAGCTCGGTTCAAGCAAGCGCCCTGTAAGTTGGCGTGACGTAAAATAGCTCTACGCAAGTTAGCTCGCCGCAAATCAGTATTGCTCAGATTGGCTCCGCTCAAATTGGTCTGACTGAAATTGACGCCAATCAGCTTGGCTTGGCTCAAGTCAGCCGCTGGCAAATCCAGACCACTCAAGTCGAACTGATAGCCATCTGTTTGTCCCGCTTTAAGGGCGGCGATCGTCGCTGGAGAAATCTGCTCGATGTGCTGACCGGCCATTGCTTGAGATCTTGTAAAGAAGTGATCGGTATTTTACCGTTATCGCCGTAGGATCAGGAATGGCAAACCGATTCTGAACCTGACCGATGCAACCTCCCTTGACAATGATCGACTTTTTCCGCAAGAGCGAAGGAACCTGGTTCACACAGCGGACGGTGCATCACTTTGACTTAGTCGCCGATGAGTCAGGCGAATCAAATCTTTACATTAGCGTCCTTGAGCAGACTGATCCACGGGTCAAAACCGTCTGTGAACAGCAGGGAATTGATCCAGCCAAGGCAATCGGAGGAGCCAGCTTTATGTGGCAAGCCAATCAAGACACCGCCGCCCCCAATCCTGACCAAGCCGCCGTCCTGGTTGATTTACCGGATGATGCCAGCGGGCGATCGGGCAAGCTGCTCCGCAATCAGGGCTATGTCGAAAAAATTCCGGTGATTAGCCGCTACTGGTTTGGTCAAGATGGCATTTTGACGATTGATACTGAGTATGAGCAAAACCAGGGGCAGGAACGCTGCTGGTTCATTACCGACGATTTTCGGGTGCGGGCCAGCACAATTCGGATGATGAATGGCGTCTATTTAATGACCTACTGCTCTGAACGTCGCTGCGTATCTGAACAAACCCTAGCCCAGATGGTTCAGCATCACCTAGCTCGTTAGCAGGAGTGAGCAAAATCCCTAAATTGCCTGCATTTGAGCAACCGAAGATTGGTATATTACGGAATGTTGCTTAGTCCCTCAGAATTAGGACAACCGCTCTCAGCATCTCCTACGCTCATCAATTAGGTATATCCGTCCTTAGAATCCATCCATGTATAAGCCGTTTCTTGAGCATCTGGAACAATCGTTATTCCAAAAGTTTGATTTGCAAAGCCGCTCAATTCCAGCCGGATTAGAGGGTCGGGTCAGCGATCGCGGCAAAAGCCCCGCCGCAATTACCAGTTGGTGCTATCAGTGCCCAGAGTTTCGCAAGATTCGCTATACCTACATTGATGCTGGTGCTAGCGCTCAGATTTTCAATAGCGTCATTTATCCCAGCTTTGGCTACGAATTGCCCCTGCTAGGGATTGATTTTCTCTCGTTTGGGCAGGTGAAAAACCTGATTGTGATGGACTTTCAGCCTTTGTTTCAGGACGAAGTTTACCTGCGGAAATACATTCATCCCCTGAAGTCGCTCCACGATCGCTACCCAGACTTAGCCCAAAACCTAGAAATGAAGTTTTACGACGCCAACCAATACTTCTCGAAGTATTTGCTGTTTGCCAAAACTGACCCGGAAACCGTCAAAACGCGGGTGTTAGAGGCTTTTAAGGACTATCTCAACCTCTACTGGCAAATGCTAGCCGAAGCTCAGCCGTTGACCGATTCGGCAGACATCCAGCGAATTGTCCAAGCCCAAAAAGACTATGACCAGTACAGCGCCGATCGCGATCCAGCTTCCGGGCTGTTCAGCAGCTACTTTGGGCATGAGTGGGCGGAGCGCTTCCTGTACGAATTTTTGTTTGAAGACGCGATGCCTTTAGCCGCCGCCAAGAAGTGAGTGCGATGACCCTCTATCAGCCGTTTTTAGACTCTGCGATCGCCCTGCTGCAACAGCACTTAGACCTTCAGCCCTATCCAATTCCGGCGGGGTATGAGTCAAAATCGGCGATTACAGGTAAGGGCAAGCACCAAGAAGAAGTGCTGACCACCAGCTACGGCTATCAGTCAGACAAGCTGCGCCAAATTCGGGCCGCCCATGTCCAAGGCGGTGGTTCGCTTCAGGTGTTGAATTTTGTGATTTTTCCGCACCTGAATTACGACTTGCCGTTCTTTGGGGCAGACTTGGTAACTCTGCCGGGCGGCCATCTGATTGCGCTTGATATGCAGCCCTTGTTTCGGGATGATTTGGCCTATCAAGCTAAGTACACGCAGCCAATTTTGCCAATTTTTGAGGCTTTTCAGCCGCATTTACCCTGGGGAGGCGACTTTCCCGCCGAAGCTCAACCCTTTTTCTCGCCGGCCTTTTTGTGGACGCGCCCTTCCCAAACCGAAGTGGTTCAAACCCATGTCTTTGAAGCATTTCAAGCCTATCTGCAAGCCTACTTGAATTTTGTTGAACAGGCAGAACCCATCACCGATCCGCAGAAATTAGCCAACATTGAGCAGGCTCAGTTGCGCTATTTACGATATCGGGCTGAAAAAGACCCCGCGCGGGGAATGTTCACGCGGTTTTACGGTTCAGAGTGGACAGAAGAGTACATCCACGGATTTTTATTTGACCTAGAAAGAAAGCTGGCGATCGCTTAACTGCGATCGCTCGACCAAACCCTAGCTCAGATCAAACTCTCAATCAATTTTCCTCAATCCCATTGTTGAGAGTTATTGATAATTTGTAACAAAAAACGATCCAACGACATAGTATAAAAAATGATGGAAGATAAGAAGAGATGGGATTGGTTGACTTAACGACTAGTTCATCAGACTCTCTAAGGCTTTGGGTCATGTGAAGCTTTCTAAGTTTTTCTAAAGGGTTCGTGATTGCGAACTGCGTTAAGAAAAGTCAGGAGTTGATCTGAGCTGTCTGCCGCTTCCACATCGAGGCTGCCTTCAGCAGTCTAAAGCCAAAACCTGTTGTCTGATCGGTTTTGAAGCCAACCATACTCAACTGAACAAAATTAGGAGATTGAGTTTATGTTAGACGCATTTGCAAAGGTGGTTTCCCAGGCTGATGCACGGGGCGAGTATCTCAGTGCTTCTCAACTGGATGCCCTGAGTGCAATGGTTGCTGATGGCAACAAGCGCATGGATACCGTCAACCGGATCACCAGCAATTCTTCCACAATCGTGGCGAATGCAGCCCGCGCTCTGTTTGCTGAGCAGCCTCAGTTAATTTCTCCCGGTGGTAATGCTTACACCAGCCGCCGGATGGCTGCTTGCCTCCGCGACATGGAAATCATTTTGCGCTACGTCACCTACGCCATGTTTGCTGGCGATGCTAGTGTGCTCGACGATCGCTGCTTGAATGGTCTGCGGGAAACCTACTTGGCTCTAGGAACTCCTGGTTCTTCTGTCGCGACTGGCGTCAAGAAGATGAAAGATGCTGCGATCGCGATCGCCAATGACACCAACGGAATCACCAGAGGTGAGTGCGGCAGTCTGATTTCTGAACTGGGTAGCTACTTTGATAAAGCTGCTGCTGCTGTCGGTTAATTAGCGACTAACTACTAATTAGCGACAACGTGGGCAGGCTCTTAGCTGCTTGAGCAAACTGAAATACGCATTTCACAAATCGAACTTACTGGAGATATTCCAAACATGAAAACCCCTCTCACCGAAGCAGTTGCCGCTGCTGATTCTCAAGGTCGCTTCCTTAGCTCCACCGAAATTCAAACTGCGTTTGGTCGCTTCCGCCAAGCTTCTGCCAGCCTGGAAGCTGCCAAGGCGCTGACCTCGAAAGCCGACAGCTTGGCCAGTGGTGCTGCCAATGCGGTCTACCAAAAGTTCCCCTACACCACCAGCATGAATGGCCCGGCCTACGCTTCTAGCCAAACTGGCAAAGATAAGTGCGTGCGCGACATCGGCTACTACCTGCGCATGGTTACATACTGCCTGGTTGTCGGTGGCACCGGCCCTCTGGATGACTACCTCTTGGGTGGGTTGGCTGAAATCAACCGCACTTTTGAATTGTCTCCTAGCTGGTACGTAGAAGCCCTCAAGTACATCAAGTCCAACCACGGTTTGAGCGGCGACCCAGCAGTCGAAGCTAACTCTTACCTCGACTATGCCATCAACGCTTTGAGCTAGTCATTGAGAGTGCCCGGAGGGGTAGGCAGTTGCCAGGATTGGTGATTGCTTTTCCCTCCGGGCATTTTTGTATTTAAATCAGGCAGCATCATGAATTGAAGCTGGAAGCGCTCTAGATGTTTGAAGTGTATGGACAATAACTTTGATTTTCAGAACGGAGAGCAGTTAACGGTTGAGCAAGCGATCGCCAATCTGCAAGGAGAAGACCTGGGATTGCGCGTCTACGCTGCCTGGTGGCTAGGCCGGTTTCGAGTCAACGCTCCGGCTGCGATCGAGATTTTGATTGTTGCCCTAGAGGATGAAGCCGATCGCACTCCCGCTGGTGGCTACCCCCTCCGGCGCAATGCGGCGCGAGCCTTAGGCAAACTGGGCGACCGGCAAGCGGTGCCTGCCCTAATTCAAGCCTTATCCTGCACCGATTTTTACGTTCGCGAGGCTGCTGCTCAGGCGTTAGAAATGCTCGGTGATCCGGCCGGAATTCCCACCTTGATTGAATTACTGACCAACAATCTGCCGGGGACTTTGCCTGCCCCAGAGCCGCCCCAACTGGCTCAACCCTTTGATGCCATTTTGGAAGCCTTGGGCAGCCTCGGTGCCAGAAGTGCGATCGCCGAGATTCAGCCCTTTCTAGAACACGAATTGCCTCGGATTCAATACGCCGCTGCCCGCGCCATGTATCAGTTGTCTGATCCCCAAGTGGCTAGCCAGTATGGCGATCGCCTGGTCGAAGCTCTCTCTGCCGATGACCTCCAACTGCGACGAGCCGTCCTGGCCGATTTAGGGGCGATTGGGTATTTGCCCGCCGCGCCAGCAATTGCTCAAACCTTGGCCGAAAACAGCCTCAAGCTGATGTCTTTAAAGGGCTTGCTAGAACAGCAGTTAACCCAGTCTGCTAATTTATCTGAAGGCGCGGTGGCGGTGATGGGCTTGATGGATGAATTGCTCTAAATCAGTGTAAGCGCGATCGCCTAGATCAATTAGGATTGCAATAGATCCCCACTTCCTTACTCCTGATTCCTATGCCTGATCTCCTTGATGCTTTGATCCGTGCCGTGGAAGATGCAGATTCTGCCAATCGTCTGCTCGAAGCCGTTGAAGATTTGGCGGCAGCTCGCTTGGAGGGCGCCATTCCCACCCTCTCTGCCGCTTTAGGCTACAACAATCCGGGGGCAGCGGTGGCGGCAGTGGATGGGCTAATTGCGATCGGTGAACCGGCGGTGCCAGCTCTATTGGAGCAACTGGATCGACAGAATTACACTGCCCGCTCCTGGGCCATTCGGGCTTTGGCTGGAATTGGTGATCCGCGCGGGCTAATCACCCTGCTAGGGGCAGCTACCGCAGATTTCTCGCTCAGTGTGCGGCGAGCGGCTACGCGAGGCTTAGGGACAATGAAGTGGCACTGGTTCCCAGCCGATTTGCGAGAAATTGCCCAAGCCGAAGCCCTCGAAGCGCTGTTATTTGTCGCTCAGCAAGACGAAGAGTGGGTGGTGCGCTATGCCGGCGTTGTTGGGTTGCAGTCGCTGGCGATCGCTGTTGGCATGACCCAGCCCGCCTGGCGATCGCAAATTCAGACCCAGCTTCAGCAAATGGCTAACAGTGAGGACAGTTGGGCCGTCAAGGCTCGCGCTCTGCTGGCGATCCAAAAACTCCAAACAGATCAGTTAGAACCGATTGCAGATCAGCAACCCTCCAGTCTGCTGGCGGTGGATTGGCAGGTGATTTTAGAGAAGCTTTATCAACGCAAGGGGCAAGAACGACTACTGATGCCGGAGGGCGATCCGCGCCGCTACAGAGAGCTAGCAGTAGCGATCGGTCAAAAAACTGCTGAGCTGTAGCAATTAAGCTCACTTTCCGGGTTGTTTGGTCATTAGTAATCATCAAAAACAGCAGCGATCAAAAAGGTTTGCCTGCTGGTCGCTCAATCTGAGAACATCAGATATATTGGACAATTAAAAAATTGGGACATTAACTCATGGCTGACACTCCAGAACAGACCGTACAAACTACAGCAGCAGTTGAAGACACGCCGGAAGAACTGGCAGAATTGATTGCTGAGCTTGAGCAATATCGTCAGCGTCTGCTCACCGACACAATGGAAATGGCGCAGCGGGCAAAGATTATGCGGGCCCGGGCGATCGCCAGCCTAGAACCTGACCTAGCCAGAATTGACGCCATGCTTCAGGAATTGCGCGATCGGCAAGCCGCCCTGAGTGCTAACAACTAGTTGCTGAAGTTGCGGACGGAAATTGATAAATGACGCTTAACTCTCAAATCCAGTCTGAAGACGACCCGCTGGTGCTGGCTCACGCCGCAGCCGACGCCCTGATTCTGCAAGTGAATGAACAAATTACCCTAGAGACATTCGATGTCAGCAATCAGGCGCTGTTGAAACAACTGGTCGAAGGCTTAGGAGACACGCGTGGTTTGGTGCGGCTGCGATTTGCGGAAACGCTGGGTGAAATTGGTGAACCCGCCACACCGTTTTTGTTGGAAGCACTCTCTAGTCATGCCAACGTAGTTGTGCGGCGAGCTGCTGCCAAAACCTTGACCCTGATTGCTGACCCCGCCGCCGTACCAACGCTGCTCAACGCCTTTCTACACGACGAAGATACCGTCGTCCAAGGCTCCGCTGCCGGCGCTTTGGCTAGAACTGGCGAAACGGCAGTGCCGGCGCTGCTGGATATTTTGGCTTCAACTGAATACTCTGAGAGCACCAAGGGTCATGCCGCTTGGGCGCTAGCCTTTATTGGCTCCGAAGCTGCTGATCACTTGTATGCTGCCTTAGATTCTGACCTCGTGGACGTGCGGTGTGCGGTAGTCGGGGCGATCGCCCATGTCGCGCAGGAACAAGCCGATGAACGAGCCTGCAATGTTTTGGTGTCAGCCCTCACCGATCCAGAAGGCGTAATTCGGACGGAAGCGGCCGCAGCCTTAGGACAAATCAACTACCCACCTGCCCTGCCGCACCTGATTTTAGCCCTGCGAGATGCCGATGGTGAAGTCAGGAAAGCAGCCGTCAGCAGTCTAGGTAAGATTGGCGGTCAATCTGCCCTAGAACCGCTGCAAGCTGCCCTCAACGATCCGCTAGAAGTTGTCAGAGTCCTAGCCAAGTTAGCGATCGCCCAAATTGAACGCCAATCCACCGCCGAGAGTTGGTAGTTGGGTCAGACTACATGCGAGCCAGGGAGATAATTTTGGCCAACTTGTCTTTCGCTAATCCTTCCAGATCCGTTGGCTGCAACCAGCCTTGCTTGATAAAAGTAGCAAAGACAAATAAAAGCACGGAGTAGCTAAAATCGTATTTGCCGTCAATTTCATGCCGCCTTGCACTCAAAAAGTCGTGCAAGCGCCAGATTTGATCCAGTTCGGTAATTGCCCCTGCGCTTTCCCGAATCTCTTGGATCAGCGTACTAGTTTCTCGCTCATAGGCTTTTTGGAAGGCCACCTCAGCTATTTTTTGCTCCGTCTCAGACCAGATAATTTCGTTAACTTGCATTTTCAAAATCTATAGGGCATTTCCTTCGGAGAAACGCCGAAATCTAGTTGTTTACAGTTGGCTCAAATCAAGAGCAATTTGAAAAGACGATCAGACACGCTGGCTAGCACCCCTAAGAGCGCTAGCCAATGGTGTGACTGGTTTTTAGTGTGACACTAACGAGCCAAATTCAGCAACTCTTTGGGGGAAGCCAACAGGTCGATCGCCACAAAGAAAATTTTGCCGTCGGGATTAAGCAGAAAGCGCCAGGCCATATTCATGCCCACGCCTGCGCCAAACCAAGGAGTTTGCACCTTGCCGGTAACTTTGATTTGGGTATAACCGTCTTCAGTCGGTTCAGTCACGCCGCGCTCTGGCAGTAGTTTGAGGTTTTGGCAGTCTTCTTTGAAAAAGCGCAGCACATTGTCTTTCCCAACAATTGGCTTTTGGAAGGGAGCCTGGAGAGCGCCGTCGGCTGTAAACAGCTCAATCAAGGCATCAAAGTCGTTGGCGTTCATGTTGTTCATGTAGTTCAGCACGGTTGGATTATCAACCCCTTCAATGCTGACTTGAGTCCGCTGAGCAGATGCCGTCGGCGGCACAACTGGCTCCGAGACTTTATTTTCTCCTGACTTGACTGGATCAAACCCCATCCCAACGACAGCGTTGCGAAGAACAGTAATTTGTTGCCCAGAATCAAGGTTTCTGATTGCTTGTAAAACTGATGAGGCATTGGCAGAAAGCTTGTAACCTTCTGGAATCGGAGCTACAATTCCCTGCTCCATCCACTCGCCAAGACGATACCAGAAACCCAGTTTAATGTTGACAGACCAAATGCCGTAGGTGCGGCAGATCGGAGTGTCTACCCGGTTAGCCAGGTCACACATCACTTGAGTTTGCTCCTGGAAGCTCATGGCTCGAATTTGGTCCATCGTTGGTTCAGCAAACTGCATGTTGGCTGCCCCTGGCGCGGCAACTGTAATTGTTTTTCCCATTTCAAGGTAGGCGAACCAAATGAGGGCCAGTTGGTCTTCAGCGTTGAGCTGAGTGAATCTAGCGATTGTGGCGGGAACTGCATCAGCAGATAGGGTCTCGGGAAAGATGCTACGAGCTGAGTCAATTGTAAATGGCATAAATCTACCTATGCGAAAAGGTTTGCAAGTAAACAAACGCCTGCGGCGCTGATTTGATTTTCCTAGAACGGAATGTCATTCAATGGTTATAGAATATAAAGAAATGTGACAAAATGTAAACTACTTTTTACATTGTTTTCATAATTGCTCCGATAAAGTTTCCAAATCTTGGCAGCAGGCGATCGCTACTGACTCAACTGCCTGGATAAAGAGATGCACTCAGCTAGGGTGGCATCTGTTTTTACTGCCTGCGGGTTAGTGTGAGTAGCGCTAGCTCGATAGCCTTGGTTTTGGAGTGCTTGCAGCAGGCGATCGCGGTTGGGAATATCGATCTTGCCGCGCCGCCCGATTTCCGCCAAGGGATAGAAGTAAGGCGGTAAACTTGCTTCGGCCTGCATAATTTGGAGCAACGCCCAACATTTTTGCCAATCCCAAGTCTTGGCTTGCGCTGCCATCCGGCTTAAAAAGCCTGGGTCGTGGAGCTGTCCTAACCAGAGTGGGCCGCTGAGAATCGGCGATCGCCGACAACTAGGGCTGAAGCACCTAACACAATGAAATTGCCGCCAACTCACGGTTTGAAACTCGCCGCAGCCATGACAGTAGCCCAAAAAACCAAACTGTTCTGGCTGCCAAGGGTGCTTGACTAACCGCACCATCACCCGATAGGTCTGCCCCTGAAACAAGCTGAACAAAGGCTGAATGCCGCAACCAAATCTGCCTGCCTGCTGGAGTAGCCCACCAATTTGCAACCGCAAGCCTTGTTCCTGAGCGGCGGGATGCGATCGGGCATAGCCACCCCATAACCTCAGACTCGCAGCCGGGTCGCGCCCTGAAATCGATCGACCGTCCGTGCTGGTCAGGTAAATCAGCCCCCCCAGCCGAGTTGCCCCCAAGCATGAACTTAAATAAGCAGCCGAGTTACCAAAGCAGTCCAGGTCTACTAAGTCGTAGTAATCCTGCTGCTGAGCGCAGGCCAACAACTGCTGCTGAGCATCTTGATGGCTAATCTTGAACCTCGGCAATGCGAGCTGATTGGTCAGGTTATGCTGGAGCGTTGCTGCCAGGTCTGGATCGGCATCATTGGCCCAGACAAAATCGGCATTTGCTTCTAGCGTATACCGCAGCGATCGCACGCCGCAGCCTGCCATTCCCTCCAGCACCCGCAGCTGCCCTGTCTCTGCTTTGTAAATTGCCGCTGCCAGCACTCCCAAATCTCTGGCCACCCGACTAGTCGATCGAAAGAAAGCGCTGCCGACTTCAAACTGGGCTTTGCCTTCTTGCCAGACTGGCTCAGCAAAAGTCATGTCCTACTGGAGCACTTGGGCGATCGCCGCCTCTAATTCTGTTTGATCCAGATTAGTTAGAACAAATACCTCTTGCACACTTTTGCCCCGCCGAGCCACCAGCTTAAACCCACCTAAAATCGGCACCGAAACCCGCAATTGTAGCCGCGGGGCTTGCCCTTTACTCATTGCAATCACACCGGGAGTAATGGTGCGAATCCCTGGTACACAGGTCAGCCGCTTCAAAACAGGAATCAGCTTGTCAACATGGGTGGAATGATTGAGGACTAACCGCCCCGGTGCAGGTTGCATTGGCTTACGCTCTGGCTAATCAGCCGGGGGCAGCGCCGATCGCCCCTGCACCGCAAGCTGAATCCCTAACCCGATCAAACCCAGCGCCGCAATGCTAAAAATACCTGTGGCCAGGGTGCTCATGCCCACCACCAGAGTCCGCACTGCCGCTGACAAACTGTGGGCAATTTGGTTAGTTGTGATTAGGGGATGGGCAGCAAAGGAATGAGCGATCGCCGCTGTCAGGCGATAGAGCAACAAGCCCAACGAGCCAGCCACCAGCGCACCACTCAAACATTTGAGCGGCGTTGCTTTGCCCGCAGTACTCGTTGGTGGAGGCGATGGCTCTGACATCAGGTTTCAATTCCTTCCTAAGATAATCATAGGCTACCAGAAACGATGCCCCATACTGAGTTATTTCAGTAAGAATAACTGTTAGTGATCTCAATAGGCAACTGTATGACTAGATTTGAAAACATATCAGTAAAAGGCTTTCGCCGTCTTCAGCATCTCGAACTTGAAATGAGGAATCTCAATGTCATGATTGGTGCAAATGGAGCTGGAAAAACCTCTTTTTTAGATGTTCTTTCAACACTGGCTGCTTCAGCTAATGGTAAGTTAAACGATACATTGCGACTCAAAGGTGGATTAAATGAAATTTTAACTAGGGGTAAGACACGAGAACTTGAAATTTCAGTCTCAATGCAAGTGCCAGAAAAACCACCTTTGAAATACAGCTTAACTTTGTCCCCTAAAAATCTATCTTATGAAATCGATAAAGAAACCCTAACACAACAGAGCAATCCTAATGAACCTGAGCCATTCAAATATATTGAATCGAATGGACTAGACATTAAGTACTTCAGTCAAGAAGAGAGAAGGCTTTTGAGGCCAAATTGGAATCATAATTATTTTGAGACATCACTCTCTCAAGTTCCTAAAATGTATCGTGAACCTGAGAGCTTAAGACGAAGCCTTGCTGCCTGTACTTATTATGGGGCGCTTGATGTTTCAGAGAAAAGTCCAATTCGTCTACCTCAAGCCATGCGTCCCGCACTGCTACCCGGCGCAAGTGGCGAAGATTTGGTTTCCTGTCTCTATAACCTCCGGGAAACTGATCGAGATCGCTTTGAAATGGTTGAAGACATAATGCGTACAGCATTTCCAGACTTTGAGCGGTTAAACTTTCCTCCAGTTGCTGCTGGAACTATCTCCATGACCTGGACAGATAAAAATTTTTCTCAACCTATCTATGTACATGAGCTATCAGAAGGGACACTTCGCTTTCTTTGGCTTGTTACTCTTCTACAAAGCCAAGGTTTAACAACTATCACTTTGCTAGATGAACCGGAAATTAGCTTGCATCCTGAACTTTTTAGATACCTAGTGTATCTAATGAGGGAGGCTTCAAAGCACACACAGCTTATAGTGGCAACTCACTCAGATCGACTAATCAGATGTCTTGAACCGTATGAGGTTCTGGTTTGCGATCTTGAAGAGGGCGAGGCAATAATGACATGGGCAGACACTTTTAATTTAGATAAATGGTTGGAGGATTATAGCCTTGATCAAATTTGGGCAATGAATGTAATAGGTGGTCGTTCATGAAAATTGCTATTTTGGTGGAGGGAGATACTGAAGTAGCTTTTCGAGACAAGCTTCGTGAGTTTTTAAGTCATCGTGTAAGTCAAATGCCGAGACTCAAGTTTTTTCCTCAAAGTGGTCGAATTCCTAAAGAAAAGAAACTTAAGAATATCGTTGAAAACTTGCTGGATACTGATGGTTATGATGCCGTAATTGCACTTACTGACGTTTATACTGGAACAAATGACTTCAAAGATGCTGCTGATGCTAAAGCTAAGATGGTGAATTGGGTAGGAAATAATCCAAATTTTTATCCGCACGCAGCATTACATGATTTTGAGGCATGGTTGCTTCCATACTGGATAACTATTCAAAAACTGGCAAAGCATAATCGGCGTAGTCCTAGTAATTTGCCTGAAACAGTGAATCACCAAAAGCCTCCCTCTTATTTGATTAAGGAGACTTTTAGGACGGGTCAATGTGGTTATGACTACAACAAGCCTATTCATGGCAAAAAAATATTAAAGGAAAGCGATCTGATGGTTGCAATTAGAGTTTGTCCAGAGCTAAAAGCTTTTGTGAATCGAATTCTTTGTCTTTGTGACGAAGAAGAGATCTTCTGATTTTTTACTCAGGCCATTACCATCCCGCCATCAACGTTAAAGACTTGTCCCGTGATGTAACCAGCGGCGGGGTCGGCAGCCAAAAAGCGAATCATTCCAGCCACTTCTTCCGGCTGCCCGTAGCGCCCTAGAGGGATGAATTTGAGAATTTCCTCGGATTTGAGACCGCTGGTCATGTCGGTGGAAATGAAACCGGGGGCAACCGCATTCACCGTAATCCCCCGGCTGGAAAGTTCTTTGGCGACGGTTTTGGTAAACCCAATCACGCCAGCTTTGGCAGCGCTGTAGTTGGCTTGCCCCGGATTGCCCATTTGAGCCGCCACAGAGGTAATATTGACAATTCGCCCAGATCGCTGCTTGAGCATAATTTTGCTGACGGCGCGAGTGCATAAGAACACCCCGGTTAAATTTAAATCAACAACGGCTTGCCAGTCTTTCAGATTCATCCGCAGCAACAGCGTGTCGCGGGTGATGCCAGCATTATTGACCAGCACATCCACCCGTCCCCACTTGTCCATGACGGCTTTTATCAGAGACTCGACCTGCTCTGGCTGCGAGACATCCGCTTGGAGGGCGATCGCTTGCCCACCCATCCCACTAATTTCTGCCACAACCTGCTCGGCGGCAGTCGCAGAACTGGCATAGTTGACTGCAACCTGCGCTCCTTCTGTGGCCAGGGCCAGCGCTGTCGCCCGCCCAATCCCACGCGATGCCCCAGTCACGATCGCCACTTTGTCTGCTAATGCCTTCATGCCCAAACTCTCGCAAATAATCCTACGCGCTCATCATCTCAACCGATGGCCACCGAGAGCAAGTGTCTAGATTTGATACTGCTGATGGCAGTTTAGCTTTTTAATCTTGCATTGAAATCAAATAGAGCGATTTTCACAGTTCTTTCACATTGATCTGAGCCTGTGCTAGGTTTAAGAATATGAGATAAATATGAAAAGCAGCAATGCAGGCTTGGTTTGGCTTTAATGGAGGGGCTTTGGCCTGGAAACGCTATCGAGTGGTTGGATTGGGTCTACTGCTGGGATTTTGGTTGAGTGGCTGTAATGGTCAGACTTCAAACCAGACAAATCAGCCGCCAGAGTTTAGTTCTGCCCAACCTGACCAGAAAGTTGTGCTGACCACGTTCACGATACTGGCAGATATGGCTCAGAACGTTGCGGGTAAGCAAGCGATCGTCACCTCCATTACCAAGCCAGGAGCAGAAATTCACGGCTACGAGCCAACCCCAAGTGATTTGGAGCGAGGGCAAAGGGCAAATGTGATTTTAGACAATGGCTTAAATCTAGAGCGCTGGGCAACTCGGTTTTATAACAGTTTTCCCAACGTGCCCCACATTACGCTTAGCGAGGATGTGCAGCCGATTAGCATTGCCGAAGGAGCTTATCAAGGCAAGCCAAATCCCCATGCTTGGATGTCGCCCCAAAATGCGTTGATTTATGTGGAAAACATTCGCCAAGCGCTAGCCAAGCTTGATCCAGCCAACGCTGATACTTACAAGGCGAATGCAGCCGCTTACAGTCAGCAAATTCTGGCGATCGACCAGAAGCTGAAGCAGGCGATCGCTGTGATTCCGCCGGAACAGCGCTACATCGTCAGTTGCGAAGGCGCATTTGCTTACCTTGCCCGCGACTATGGCTTAAAGGAAGTTTACCTCTGGCCCGTCAACGCTGAGCAGCAGGCGACACCGAAGCAAGTTGAACGAGTCATCAAAACAGTGAAGACTAATCAAATTCCAGCCGTCTTTTGTGAAAGTACGGTCAATGATCAAATTCAGCGCCAAGTTGCCAAGGAGACAGGAGCAAAGTTTGCCGGTGTGTTTTACGTCGATTCCCTTTCTCCCCCGAATGGCCCAGCTACAACCTATCTCAAGTTACTGGAGTACAACGTTAATACTCTGATAAAAGGTTTACAGGGAAACAAGGCCAGCCAGTGAGAAAAACTCAAGCGAGAAGCACACATGGACGGAATCAGTATTCAGATTGAAAATGTGACGGTGGCTTACCACGGCAAAGTAGCCCTGCACAGCGCTTCCCTTAACCTGAAAGCGGGGACGATTTGTGGGCTAGTCGGGATGAACGGGGCCGGTAAATCGACCCTATTCAAAGCAATGATGGGGTTTGTGAAGCCAGTCAGCGGCAGTATTTTAATCAATGGCTTGCCGATTCGCCGCGTTCAAAAAAGCAGTTTGGTTGCCTACGTTCCGCAGTCAGAAGACGTGGACTGGAATTTTCCGGTTAGCGTTTACGATGTGGTGATGATGGGGCGCTATGGCTACATGAATCTGTTGCGGATGCCCCGATCGCTAGATCGGCGGATTGTCCGGGAAAGCTTGGAGCGAGTTGACCTCTGGCAACTGCGCGATCGCCAAATTGGCGAACTCTCTGGTGGTCAAAAGAAACGCGCCTTTTTTGCCCGCGCCTTGGCCCAGCAGGGCACCGTTTTGCTATTGGACGAACCGTTTGCTGGGGTTGATATCAAAACTGAGAAACTGATGATTGACCTGCTGATCGAACTGCGCCAGGCCGGGCAGACAATTTTGATTTCAACCCATGATTTAGCCTCAATCACGACATTCTGCGACCAAGTGGTGCTGATCAACCGCAGCATTCTGGCCTACGGCGATACCTCAGAAGTCTTTACTGAGGAAAATCTTTCCCGCACGTTTGGCGGCTTCGTCGGTGAGTTGCCCCTAGCCAAACGTCGGCTCACTCAGGGCAGTATGAGTCCAGACCAGGAGCAGCCGTAATGGATCTAGTCCAGTGGTTTGTGGCACCGTTACAGCATGAATTCATGCTGAAGGCAATTCTGGTCAGCGCCTTAGTCGGCATTGTCTGTTCCGCTCTCTCGTGTTACACGATTTTGAAGGGATGGGCTTTGATGGGAGACGCTGTTTCCCACGCGGTGATGCCGGGGGTGGTGATTGCCTACGTGCTGAATATTCCCTTGGCAGTCGGAGCATTTGTGTTTGGGGTTGGCTCTGTGATGGCGATCGGGTTTATTAAAGCTAAAACTCGCGTCAAAGAAGATACGGTAATTGGTTTAGTCTTTACGGGCTTTTTTGCTTTGGGCCTAGTCTTGGTTTCCAAAGTCAGAAGTTCAATTGACCTCACCCATATCTTGTTTGGCAATGTCTTAGGGATTTCAGATGCTGATATTGTCCAAACCGTGATTATCAGTGGCATTACGCTGGTGACGCTGGCGATTTTACGCAAAGACTTGATTCTGTTTTGCTTTGACTCGACCCATGCCCGTTCGATTGGCTTAAATATTACTTTTCTCTACTATGTGCTGCTGTCTTTGCTATCGCTGACCGCCGTGGCGGGACTGCAAACGGTGGGGATTATTCTGGTAGTGGCGATGCTGGTAACACCGGGGGCGACGGCTTTTTTATTGAGCGATCGCTTTGACCAGATGATGCTGATTGCGATGGTAACTGGCGTCTTTTCGAGCGTGATCGGCACCTACATTAGCTATCACATTGATGGCTCAACTGGCGGCTGTATCGTTGTTCTCCAAACGCTGCTGTTTGTAATGGCAATGATATTTGCCCCCAAGCACGGCTTACTCGTTAGAGCCAGAACTTCCCAAGCTTTGAACAAAACGGTTGTATAGAGCATGTTGTCGTTGACCAATTAGTATTTACTTCGTTGTAGGCAGCAATGTAGCGATAATTTGCTGAAATCGGCAGCCCGCGCTCTCTGCGAAGCATGAGCGTCGGGTAATTCACCTTCACAGGGTATGAGTAGCAATGGGTGGCGTTGGCGAAGTCATCGTTGCTGATGCCGATCGAGGCTCCGGCGGTGACGGTCTGCTCGAATTCGCTATTTTCCCAGGGGGTGGAGCCGTTGGCGAAGCCTGACGCGATAGCGTCTTATATAGCTGCATTCATATTTGTTAGGACGCTGCTTGCTTGAGAACAGATTCCATAGCATCTCGTAAATTGGGAGATTCGGGTAACAACTTGCGAATTCGGCTTTTCAACCAGGCCCAACACTTCTCAATTCGATTGAGGTCAGGCGAATAGGGGGGTAAATAGACCACCTGACAGCCTGCCGCTTGGCGTCCACAATCACGGCATTTATAGTTCTGTTTGCCGCGTCGCGTGGAGCCGTTTTTCATAATGTCCTCTGAACCACAGTTAGGGCAACGGAGGAAAGCAGGAATAGATGACATAAAAAAAGATAAAGAGCATCATTGCCTATTATCCTCTATCCTTTACCAAAAAATACTACCGCTTTTTTAACTCATCTAGCAGTTCAAAGGCGAGTAGCGGCTCCTACGCAAAATCGAGCTCTCAGCGCTTTGATCTTTCTCTATCGGCATGTGCTTCACCAAGACATTGAGGGGAGAATTGACGCGGTGCGTGCTAAGCAGTCTCGCTATTTGCCAACTGTACTCACCCAGGATGAGGCGATCGCCGTCATTCAGCAACTCTCAGGTGTCTATCAGCTCGTTGCCAAGCTGCTCTATGGCAGTGGCTTGCGGTTATCAGAAGCGTTACAGTTGAGAGCTAAAGATATAGACTTTGCCCAACGTCAAATTGTGGTTCGGGATGGCAAGGGTGGCAATAGTCGAATTACTTTGCTACCACTCTCCCTAGTTGAGCCTCTCAGGTTTCATCTGCAAGGGGTTCGGCAACTGCACCAGCAGGATTTAGCGCAGGGTTACGGTTCAGTGTACTTACCGTTTGCTCTGGAGCGTAAATACCCTCATGCGGATCGGGAGTGGATCTGGCAGTATATTTTTCCGGCTGATCGCAGGTCTAAAGATCCCCGCAGTGGGGTCGTGCGTCGCCATCATCTGGATGAAAGTGGGCTACAAAAGGCTCTGAAGCGAGCGGTTAATGCGGCTGAGATTGATAAACGGGTGAGTTGCCACACATTTCGTCACAGCTTTGCACCCACCTTTTGCAGAATCATTACGATATCCGCACTGTCCAAGAACTACTGGGACATCTACAGTTTAGTCCGAACGAGAGAACTGCGAGGTGATGGAACGCTGACAGATATGATTTGTGTAACGTCTTTACGAATGGGTGCCTAGCAGGCTAATTAAGATTAAGCTGTCATCCTCTGCGATTCAAACTTGTGCTTGGCCTTTTAATTGTCCTGCTATCTGCGATCTGCTTCTGCTTTCAAAATGTGACGGTGCGAGTCCTGTTCACTGAGCACAATGTTTTAGGGCTGCTGCAAACGGGTGGGTTTGTGCCGCCAACGCCCCAGCACTCATTTTTGCTCTTGTTGATGCGGATGCTGGTGGTCGTACCGCTGATGGCAGGGGTAGCAGGCAAACTCTATCCCCTGACTTGGCAAGAATTAGGGCAGTTACACCGAGCGGAACAGCGATCGCTGTTGACTCAAGCGATCGCCTGTGGGGGGCTGATGTTTCTTTACCTAGCTCTGCTTTATGGTTCGATTGGGCTGATTCCAACCGGCATTGCTTTGACGCTATTTTTTACCTATCCGACCTTCACGGCTCTGTTTGCTTGGCGCTTGTTTGGCGATTTACCCAGCCAACTGCGGTGGTTTGTGATGGGGCTGGTGTTTGTCGGGAGTGGTCTGACTCTGCCGCAGATCGACATCGCCAACGATCGCCAGAGTCTGATTGGGATTATGACTGGGCTTGCCTCTGGCGTTACGTTTGCCCTCTACACTGTGCTGGCCCAAAAAAGTCTCACCAAGCTGCACCCCGTCCCGTTTACCTGGCTGAGTTTTGCGACTACGCTGGTACTATCAGCGATTTGCCTACTGATTTGGCGAGTGCCTGAGCCTGAATTAGCTTGGCGATCGCTGTGGATTGGCTCAACCCTTTCAGCTTTGTTCACCTTTGGCGGCCACTTGCTGAATAACATGGGAATTCAGTTAATCGGTGCTACCTTGGCGGCGATGGTTAGCGCCACTAACCCTGCCCTGACCGTCGTCCTGGCTTGGGTAACAATTCAAGAAACCCTAACGGGCTTGCAGGTGCTCGGAGTGGCAACGGTGAGTTTTGGAGTGGCTTTGCTGAGTCTAGAACGTCGCTAAAAATTATCGCCCGACCCATAGCGGTTTTCGCTTCTCAAAAACAGCCTGACCTAGTTCAATCGCCAACCGCCTTAATTTTGGTGCTCGGCAATCAAATCTAAGCGGGCTTGAGATTGCTGGAGGGCTACTTCTGGACTGCTTTTTTGCAGTAAAACAGACTCTAAAGCCCGACCTAAATTTTCGGAAACGCGATTATAGCCGGCAAACAGGGGGCGGGCTTGGGCAACAGCCATTTGCTGCAAGAACACTTCCAGGGTTGGCTGCTGAGCGACAAACTGCTGATACGCCTCACTTTGGCGAGAGCGGAGGTTGACGGGTAAATAGCCAGTTTTTAAAGCCCAGTCTGTTTGAAACCCTTGGCTGACCACATATTCCGCAAACATCAGCGCCGCCTGCTCTCGCTCAGGGGTTGTCTTAAACACAAACAGATTTTCGCCGCCTAAGCCCGTGGCTGACTTCACTTGCTCAGGAATTGGCAACACACCAAAATCTACCCCGGACTGCTGAAGCTGAGCTAATGTCCAAGGGCCAGTGATTTGCATCGCTACTTTACCAGCCAGAAAGTTATCTAACTCGTAGCCTCGCTCTGGCAGCGATAACATGGCTGAGCCATCTTTGAGTAAGTCTGACCAAAATTGCAAGGCTGCGATCGCCCCTGGATTGACCAAATCAACCGCTCGCAAAGCTTGAGTGCTGAGTTCACTGCCAGCGCTCCACATGAAAGGGAGCCAGGTGAAAACGGCAAACTCCCCTTGCCCCAAGGATAAGAAGATTCCCCGTTGATCAACTTTGCCATCGCCATTCGTATCACGGGTAAGCTGCTTGGCCGTTTGGCGCAGTTCTGCCCAAGTTTTCGGTAGGGTGGTAACGCCAGCCGCCTTGAACAGACTGGGGCGATAAAAGATGCCAATGTTATTCGTGCCAAAGGGCACAGACCAAGTGTGCTGCTGATAATTCATGGTGCTGAGCAGGGCCGGGTCAATCTGCGATCGCACAGGGCTAGCTTGCCACCACTCTTCTAGTGGGCGCAACGCCCCTAGCTCAACCAATTGACCCGTGATAGTTGGGTTATACCAAAGCAAATCTGGCGGAGCATTGCCGACCACGGCGGCTAGGATTTTGGGCATTTGCTGGTCGGGCTGCCCAATGTAGAACGAGTCCACCTGGATCTGCGGGTGAGACTGGTTGAATTGATCAATCAAGCTCTCTAAAACAACCCGATTCGGCGGTGGGTTGACCCCTTGCCAGAAGCTAAGATGAATCACCCCCTGTTCCTGACGTTGAGCAGGCGAAGTGCAGCCTGTGAGAACAAACACCAGCAAGCATCCGATCAGTCTTCGCAGAAAGCAGGAATGCCAAAGCTGGTGCAGCAGTCTCAGGATTTGTCTCGATCTTTTTCCTGGTTTAAAACCCATACTGCGATTCTCAACTTTAATCAGCGGAGGTTGGATTAATGGCGATGATTTTCAGTTCACGCTCAGAACAGGGTTCAATCAAGGCATTGCAAGCTGCTAGCTGCCCAGCAAAAAGGCAATTAAGAATAATCCATACAGCAAGCCAAACTTAACTGCATTCAGGGCTTCGCCCCACAGGGTTGCTCTCGCATTCCAGCGGCGGCTGTAAAACAACCAGCTAATCGCTTCTGCCACCAAGGCGACTAAGGCAGAAGCAACAATATCGATATAGCCAACTTGCCCCGCCGTCGAGGCCAGAGCAGTGCCTAAATAAACGCCAAACAGTAGAGACATCACAATCAAAGACAGCCGCCGCCAGGGATTGCGAAATTCTTTTTTGAGCTGATTGCCAACGGCATCAACCAGAGTGCTAAGACGGGTATTTTGCATGAATATTCCAGGCGCTGAATTCAGAGGCAAGCGTACAGCAGCAAGGACTGAAGTTGCCTCATCCTATCACCAGCCCCGGCGTCAAGAAACCCCTGCTGTCTCAAGTTTTATCCTTATCATCTCAGCACTAAATATAAAGATGCTCTAGGCCTATCCTTCGACGATCAGACCACAGATTTACTGACCAAGGTGAGCACCGTCACTTCAGGTGGGCAAAATAGTCGTCCGGGCAAATAAGTGCCTAAGCCGCGATTGACGTAGAGCAAATTTTCCCCAACCGAGTGCAGGCCCTGGGCCCATTTCCAGTGTTGAACGGTTTTGTCGCAACTGCCGCTGATCAGCCGCAGCCAGCGATGCCAAGACTTAGGCAGAGTCCGCCGGAGTTGCTTTAAACCGGTGACAACTGGGCCAAACCCTGGCAGCACCACCTGCCCCCCATGGGTATGTCCAGACAGTTGTAAATCGACCCGCCATCTCTGTAAGGTTTTGGCGCTATCGGGGTTATGGGACAACACAATGCGCGGCAGGTCTGGGTCTAAGCCCGCCATGACTGGAGTTGGATTGAACCGACATGACCAGTAATCTCGTAGCCCAACCAGGGCCAGGCGATCGCCCAGGGGATAGGCGACCTGATCCCAGAGGACATGGATACCGGCTTGGGTGAATGCCGTCGTGATTTTAGTTTGAGAGTGAGGATAGCGCAGGTCATGATTGCCCAAGATGGCATAGATGCCAGACCGGCTATGCAGATGGCTCAGATGTTCGGCCAGTTGATCAATGGGTTCTGGCTCTTCGGTCACGTAATCGCCCGTCAGGACAATTAGGTCGGGTTTAGCGGCGTTGGTGGCAGCGATCGCCTGCTGCAACAGTCCTTGAGACAGCCGCAAACCATCCCAGTGCAGATCAGAAAGTTGAACGATCCGCATCCCGTCTAGGGAAAGCGGCAACCCGCGAATTGGAATCTCTAAACGTTCAACACTTAGGGAGCCAGCCAGCAAACTATACATAGGTCAACCCGCATAGAAGGACAAGCACAAGTAAGCAAACTCACTTATTAAACTTGACCAACATTACGACCAGCTTAAGAATAGGCAATCCCCGCAAAAATGATTACGAATTTAGAAAGCCCTCGCCTAAATGAGAGCTGGTTTGTTGAAAGCTTGGTTCAGCAAAATTTTCAAAAATGTTTTGTAAACAAGGTATAAATACTCAAAAAACTGAGCTGATTTGGCAGTTGGGTGATCATCCTTTGATACAATTAGACGAATCTTAAGTATTCTCAATAAAATCGCGATCACAATTCAAGCTATGCCTTACACCATCGACGAAGACGGCCGGATCAACAACTTTGCGATTGAGCCGAAAATGTACCAGGCTGACCCGCCAACCAGCGGTCAAAAACGGATATACCTAGTGGCTGGGTTTGGCGCTTTGGTATTGGTCGGCGGACTGATGGCGATCGCGGTTGCCGTTTCTTAAGAGGGCTGAAGTTCGATCGAGGCTGTCATCTCAACTCGCTGCTCAAGTTCCGAGTTGGAATGGGAATAGCTGAGTTTATAGTCTTCAGACGCATACTGCCGAGGTATCCAGACAGTCAACTCAAACATTGACACGCTATGGTAGGGGATAAGCTCTAGGCTGCAATTATCGGGGCTGTACGACTGTCTCACCTTAGCTTCAGACCATGTCAGATTTTGCTCTATCTTCTGCTGCCTTGCCCGATAGTCTGGACGCTTTTTGGATGCCCTTCACGGCGAATCGCCAATTTAAGGCCGATCCGCGCCTGTTTGTCGCGGCCAAGGGAATGCACTATACCACCCACGACGGACGACAGGTTTTGGATGGCACAGCCGGCCTGTGGTGCGTGAATGCTGGACATGGACGCGAACAAATTGCCGCCGCAGTTCATCAGCAGATGATGACGCTTGATTTTGGGCCGACTTTTCAAATGGGGCATCCGGGGCCATTCATCGTGGCAGAGCGCTTAACCGAAATCCTGCCGGGGGATCTGAACCGAGTATTTTTTGCTAACTCCGGCTCAGAAGCCGTCGATAGCGCCCTCAAAATTGCCCTAGCTTACCATCGGGTGCGGGGGGAAGGAACGCGCACCCGCTTGATTGGCCGAGAGCGCAGCTATCATGGGGTCGGGTTTGGCGGCATTTCGGTTGGTGGGATTCCAGCCGTCCGCAAGTTCTTTGGCAGTTTGCTAACGGGTGTTGATCACCTGCCGCATACGCTGGATCTGGCCAATAGCGCCTTTAGTCAAGGACAACCTGAACGGGGAGCAAACCTGGCAGATTACCTAGAGCAAATTGTTGCTCTCCACGATGCCTCTAACATTGCGGCTGTGATTGTGGAGCCTGTTGCGGGTTCAACCGGGGTACTCGTCCCACCCGTCGGCTATCTCCAAAAGCTGCGGGCAATCTGCGACAAGTATGGGATTCTGCTGATTTTTGATGAGGTGATCACTGGCTTTGGCCGCTTGGGCACTGGCTTTGCCGCCGATTACTTTGGGGTCATCCCTGACATGATTACCGTCGCCAAAGGAATCACCAATGGCACAATTCCGATGGGAGCGGTGTTTGTCCGCCAAGGCATTTACGATGCGTTTATGCAGGGGCCAGAGAATGCGATCGAATTGTTCCACGGCTACACCTATTCTGGACACCCCGTTGCTTGCGCTGCCGCCCTAGCGACGCTCGACATCTACCAACAAGAAGGGCTGTTTGAGCGGGCTGCTAGCCTCGCTGGCTCCTGGCAAGATGCTTTGCACTCTTTGCGCGGGTTGCCCTCCGTGATTGACATTCGTAACCTGGGTTTGGTAGCAGGAATTGAATTAGAGCCAATTCCAGGTCAGCCCGGTGTCCGGGCCTTTGACTGTTTTCGGCGCTGCTACGAGCAGGGACTGCTGATTCGCGTCACGGGCGATATCATTGTCCTTTCGCCGCCGCTAATCATTGAAAAGCAGCACATTGATCAGATAGTTGACCGATTGACTCAGGTGCTGAAGCAAATCAGCTAAGGAGATTTCTAGCAAAAAAGTTACCCACTGGCTTCGACTACGCTCAGCCAGCCGTGCCCTGAGCGGAGTCGAGCCGTGCCCTGAGCGGAGTCGAAGGGCAAAACTCGAAGGGTAAAATCTATCTAAGAAATCTCCTAAGCAATTAAGTTCATGGAATCACAACCGATCGCTCTATTCCATTTGGCTTTTCCGGTCGGGAATATTCCTGACACCAAGGCTTACTACGGCCAAGGCTTGGGCTGTCAAATTGGGCGCGAAAACGATCGCACGGTGATTCTCAATCTCTACGGGCATCAGCTTGTGGCCCACGTCAGCCCAGAACCGCTTGTAGTTCAGCCGGGAATTTATCCCCGCCATTTTGGGCTAATTTTTCCGCAGGAAGCAGATTGGGAAGCTTTGTTGAGCCGATCGCACGCTCAAAACTTATCCTTTTATCAGGCACCAAAGCTGCGGTTTGCTGGCTTACCGCTGGAGCATCGCACTTTTTTTTTAATTGATCCGTTTGATAACCTGCTGGAATTTAAGTTTTATCGCCACGCCGCTGCGATTTTTGGCGATCGCGAATTCAGCCAAATTGGCGATGTTGCTCAAGAGAAAACTTAAACGGTTCAGGCGATCGCTTACACCCTGCCACTGCCCATCAAGTACAGCAAAGCCATCCGAACGGCGACTCCGTTTGTCACCTGCTGCGGAATCAAGCTGAGGGCGGGGTCATCCATCAAGTCGGAGCTAATTTCGACCCCGCGATTGACCGGGCCAGGATGCAACACTTTCACGTCTGGTTTGCAGAGTCGGAGCCGATCGCGGGTGATCCCGAACTGGAGGTGGTACTCTCGCAAACTGGGAATCAGGTGCTGCCCCATCCGCTCTTTTTGCAGGCGCAGCGTCATCACAAAATCAGCCTCGGCTAGGGCGGGTTCAATTTGCCAGTGCAGTTTCGCCCCATAGTTGGCAAACTCAAGCGGCAGCAGGGTAGGCGGCCCAGCCAAATGAACTTCAGCTCCGCTAGCTCGCAGACTCCACAGATTAGAGCGGGCAACTCGCGAGTGCAGAATATCCCCGACGATCGCAATTTTTTTGCCGGCCAGCAATTCTAAACGCGGCTGCTCAGGATCAAGTGGCGTACAAAGCGTAAACAAATCCAATAGGCCTTGCGAAGGGTGCTCATGCCAGCCATCGCCGGCATTCAAAATGCCGACTTGCCCACCCAGCCTGTCCATTTCAGCCGCGATCGCCTGGGGAACGCCGGCTTCCCGGTGCCGAATCACCATAAAGTCAGCCCCCATCGCCCAGAAGGTTTTGGCCGTATCGAGAATGGTTTCGCCTTTGCTGAGGGCAGACGTGCCGGGGGCAAAATTTAAGATATCTGCCGATAGCCGCTTGGCTGCCAGTTCAAAGCTGTTGCGGGTGCGGGTCGAAGACTCGAAGAACAAGTTGGCGACTACCCTGGCCTGCAATGTCGGAACTTTCTTGGTGCGACGAGTCAACACCTCGCGAAAGCTGTTGGCGGTTTGCAAAACAGTGTTGAATTCGGTCGGCGTAAAATCCGCCAGAGAAAGCACGTGGTGACGATTCCAGGAAGCAGTGGCCATGCCAGGTTAATCAACTAATAAGGGTCGAAGCTTCAGCCGCCGCCAACTCAGCCGGAGTTGTGGTTTCGTAGCACTCAAAGGGTTGGTGAATCCAGGGATTGTGGGCTAGATAATCGACGTAATAATTGGGAGCGATCGTGGAACAAGCCTTATACCAAAGGACGGCTGTTCTAATTTCATCAATGTAAAAACCATAGTGGCGGTCTAGCCAAACTAAAGTCTTTTGGAGGCTAGCCCCAGAGTCAACCAAGTCATCTACTAATAAAACTCGGTTTCCCAAGTTGGCAGTTGTCATCGTCAAATCTTTTGCGAACGTGAGCGCCCCTCGGGCTTGATTGTTGCTGCCGCCGTAGGAAGACACCGCCAAAATTGCCATCGGCTGGTCATAAAGGCGAGACAGCACATCCCCAACGCGCAACCCCCCCTTGGCTAAACAAACAATTTGGTTGAACTGCCAGCCCGACTGATAAATCATCCCCGCCAAGCGCTCAATGCTGCGGTGGTACTCTGCCCAGCTAATGTACAAATCCGACCCGTTTGCCGGATCAGTCGGAACTGATTGCTCTTGGTGGTCAACAGGCTTGCTAGGATGAGAGACAGAGATTGGCATGATGACGCAGTTCAGCTAAAAAAACCCAGAACTGTATCAGCGGCTAGCCTTTGAAGTTCTGCCCACCTATTTTAGCGAGTTTAGGGGTAAATTCTAGTGGATCTCAGCAACCCAATTAAATTACTGCAAAAAGGCTTTCACGTGAGCCTAGGCGCAACCTCGTCTCTGCTAGAGTCGATTCAAGATCCCCGCAAGCGGGAAGAAAACTTAGCCCAAATGCAACTTGGAGTTGATCAAGTCACCCAAATTTGGAGTGAAAAAGGTGTAGTAACCGAGCAAGAAGCCCGTAAGTTCGTCGATAGCTTAGTTTCTCAAATGCCTCAAGCTAACTCTCCAAGCTCAGCCCCATCTCGACCAGCCCCAACAGGGCCCGAAAATAGCCAAACTCAAACAGAGCTGGAAGAACTGACCAGTCAACTGGCAGACCTCCGCAGTCAGTTGGAACAGGATCGACAAGCTGGCGCGGGATAAGTCCCTCACTGAATCACCCTCCGCGAATCAGCGGGGTGAAAAGCTTTGAAGCGCTAGGGCGCCTAATCGTTATCCCAGCGCTCGGAACCTACGAGGTCAGCAATCCGATCGCGAAGCAAAAAATCACTCCGCTCTAGTTCATACTCAACGGTTGCCCACTCGCGGGTTGGAATGTATTGGCAAAGAAGATAAATTGGCTGTTGGCGGCTGACAACCCCCTGCTGCACCAATCGTCTAGCCTCATCTCTGATCACATCTAATGAATACTGAACAGTCTGTAGCATAATATTCCCTCTAGGCACGAAACAACGCAGCTAGACTTGAAAACCCCAATTCGATAGTTTGTATCTACCAATACTGAATTATTTTTATCTTGCAGCTACTAAGCCTATCGACATAATAACAAATGTTACGGAAGTTATGGCATCTTGACACTAAACTTTGGTAAAGAGAATGTTAATCCATAGCATAGGTAAGAGCCATGAGTAACGACCTCTCTTTGCCTAGATGTGGTGTAGTGCTGGTGACAGCCAGCTCTCAGATCGAAGCGCAGGCGATCGCCCGTGCCCTCGTCCAAGAAAAGTTAGCCGCCTGCGTCAGCATCACGGCGATCGAGTCGGTTTATCGCTGGCAAGAGCAACTCCACCAAGAGCCGGAATGGCAATTAGTGATCAAAACTGATTTGGCCAACTACGCCGGATTAGAAGCCAGAATTCAGACCCTCCACTCCTACGCCGTCCCAGAAATTATCGCCCTCCCAATTGTTGCTGGTGCCCAGCCTTACCTGGCGTGGATTGCCGAGCAAACACAGCTAAACTCCGCCAACGCCTGAGGGCTGATTGATGCAAGTGCGCCCAGCCCAACCCAATGAGATTCCGCTAATTTTTTCCTTCATTCAAAAGAAAGCTGAGTTTGATCGGCGGATCGGTGCCTATTCTGGGCGGCTGCAAGTGACGGCAGAAAAACTCTCTAAAACCCTGTTTGTCCCGATCCCATTCTCCTACGTGCTATTTGCCGAGCAGCCAACTGGCGTTGTCGGATTTGCTTTGTATGGATTTCGATACTCTTCTTTTGTCGGTCAACCCAGTCTTTGGCTGGATGACTTGTACGTGGATGAACCAAATAGAAGCCAGGGTACAGGCACAGTGTTGATGAACACTCTGGCTGAAGTTGCTGAAGCGCATGACTGCACCCATTTAGCTTGGACAGCAGATGCGCGCAACCAGCGGGGGCTAAATTTCTACAATCAAATCGGGGCCACGATCGCAGAGCAAACGGGCGATCGCTGCTTGTTCACCTGGAACCCATAAGCGCAGCATCGCGACCCGACAACAATATTTATGGCTTAATCCGATTGCTCTGCGCGATCGGCAGCAATTAATTTCAGACGGCTTGAGCAAGACTTGCACTTTAGGTAGAGGTGGAGAATAAAGAGTCTTGCTTAGCTATAAAGGTGAACACATAATTCTACTGAATAATATGTTGCTAAAAGAAAAAGACTCTGGACTTTTAATTGAGGTTCTTGACTTGGAAGCACTGTTTTTGCCGACTCACGATGATGTATTGGGTCAAAAACAGGCAGGGGAAGAAGAACAAGACCCTGAGCTTTACCTTAAATCAAAACTGATGTTTCCCTCTGATGAAAATCTGCCGAAGTGTTGGCTAAATCCAAACTATCAAAGTGCCGAGTGAGATCTAGATTTACCAATGCTCGATGGGCAATGCTCAACGAGGGATCTGTCTTTGGAAATAGTTTATTTGCGTCGTTTGATAGTCTGCTGGGTTGCGATCGCTGGCGTAGGATTTTCTACATAAGTCGCCCTGATGGCGATAATCACCTTAAATTAAGCTGGAGAAAGGATATGGTTGAGCGCGGTTCTAAAGTTCGGGTTCTGCGTCCAGAGTCTTACTGGTATCGGGAAATTGGTACAGTTGCTTCCGTTGACCAGAGTGGCATTAAGTACCCCGTGATTGTTAGGTTTACTAACGTTAATTATGCTGGCGTTAACACCAACAACTTTGGACAACACGAAGTAGAAGAAGTTGAAAAGGCGACAGCCAAATCAAAGCGAACACTCCCAACCTCTCCTGGCGGCAAGCAAACTCCCTTAGAGCCTGGTATTCGCACAACGGGTCAAGACAGTCAGCTAAAAACACGGCCAGGCAGTGAACCGGAAGCACCAGGAGCAGATTCACCTGTGGTTGAAGGTGGGCCTAATCAAGGGACTGAATCTAGATAGTTTGGCGTTTGGCTATGTTCAACTGATGAAAGAACTATTTCTTGATTTCCAGTTGGCATAGTTTTAGCAATTCAACAAAATTATTGATCTGTTTAGGTGTTGCAAATGAATACTCTTTTGACCCCGTTAAAGCAACTGATTGTCCGCGGATTTTTGGTTCTGAGCTGTCTTAGCTTGCTGGTTGTAATCAATGTAATGCTTGTAAAGCCGAGTTATGCTGCCACCACTGCTCCCCAAACTCAAGCGGAAGAGAAAGTGATTCAACCGTTTGAGTTAACTCAGCCCGCAGCTAACCGTGAAGAAGCCTACGAAAGTGTTGCGAAAGCTGTTCAAGATCCTGAAAAGCTAGTCAAAGCTGAGAAGAAAGAAGTTAAGGCTGAAATGAATGCCTATAAAGCAGGTGAACCCAGCAGCAACTTGATGGACAAGGCTGACGAACCGCTGGATACGTTTAATAAAAAGAAGTAGCTTCAGCACTTTCGTTTTTGGGATGAGGGAAACCTAAGCGCTGCTTCACTTACGCTGAAAAGACTGGGCGATCGCCCTAAAGGTTGGCAAGTATTCTGCTTTTGCTTGCTCTGCAACCATTCCCTGCATGATGTAATAGTCCTTTTGGTCAAACAGCATGACTTGATAGACCAACATTGGTTGTTGAGACTCTTGATCTTGAGCTTTAGCGACAATTTCGTAGCCTTTGAGGTTATCGATTGTAATTGGCTCTAAAGTTTCAATTTGAATCTCAGTCACACTGTTGGTCTTTAACAACCGCTGCTTCGCAAAGGTCTCTGGATCGGCGATCGTCTGTTCAGCAATTGAGGGCGCTACCACGAAAACTGGATCACTCACCGATCGACTGGGGAAGATTCCAGCCTTAGTGAATAGCAGTCCATTGGAAAATCTTTGGGCCAGCTTCAAAGCTCCCTGTTCCTTGACAAGGTAATCCAGTCCCTCATCGGTTGAGGCAGCCAGATTTTTATCTCTCTGGGTTGTCAGGACACTCTGCTTGAGGGGTTCAGACAGCTTGGCTTCCAAATCTTGCGGAAAGGTAGCTGTCACCATGACGGATTCAGCCTCATCGCCAAAAAGCAGCACCCACTTCAGAAAATCAACGCCACTGGCTCGTTGCTGAATCTTCAGCAGTAGGGCAGTTTGTCCGTTTGAGCTAATTTGCTCTTGGCTGAGTAGAACGATGCCGTTCTTTTTTAATCTGGACGAATCGCTAAGTCCGGCTGAGAGTTCTGAAAATGGCCCTGGAATCTCAGTCACCATAATCGAAGCGCTGGATGAAGCCTGAAAAAAGCCAGGAAACTTTTCAGCAGGAGTAAAATCTGCTGGTGGCGTCAGGCGAACTTTTGTCCCTTTGACGATCGCCGGTGGCTCGACCGCCAGCGTAGATTCAGCCACGCTACTAGCACTTAACAGCCCTCCCACAAAGAGGGCAACCAGGTATTTTTTAATCCGTCCAAATGCCATTGACTTTACCTACTGTTCAACTCGGCTGCTTGCGCCATCCTACGCTGCGACCTCAGCCTAACTCGCTTAAACAAGGCCAAGACTGACTTATAATACTTATAGTCGAGCAATTAACCGTATTTTTTGATTGTTCTTAATCTACTCATTAGCTTCAAATTAACTTTTATTTAAGTCAAAGTGCTTAATCTAAGATTTGCCAGTTAGCTCAAGATTCAACTTTACGATTTCAGTTAGGGCAATTTTTAACATGACGCAAACTCTTGATTCTTTACCTTTGCATTACAAGCAGCGCGTGCTTTGTAGCTATCTAAACGCGACTGGACAAGTTAAAATTGCTCGAATTCAAAATATTCCGGGTTGGTACTTTGAGCGGGTGATTTTTCCTGGCGATCGGGTTTTGTTTGAAGCCGTTGCTGAAGCAACCCTAGAGATTCACACCAGTCAAGTTGCCGGGACTACTCAGACTGATCAAATACCGTGCGCTCAACTGCGCGCAGTCGAAAAAATGCTAGCAGTCTAGCCATTCCAGCTCTAATTCCCATCCGCTGGATCGCCCAGGGTTGTAATGTAAAGCGCCGCTTCATCGACTGGAATTCCTAAAACTTCATTCACCTGATCGTCAAAAAAGCCGCCAATCCCGCTGACGCCTAAGCTGAGGTGAATCGCGGCTAGGTTGAGCCGCTGCCCTAGATGTCCGGCATCCATGTGCAGATAGCGATAGGCCCGATCGCCATAGCGAGCGATCGCCGGGGTCAAGTCTGCCGTATGAAAAACAACCGCTGCCGCATCCCGGCCTAAGTCCTGCTGCAAGCAGAGGTAGTGTAATTCCTGGCGAAAGTTCTTGAATCGAATTTGCCGCAGTTCATTCGCTTGGGGAGCGTAGTAATAGCAGCCTTCTTCTAACCCGGTCACACCGGAGACGGCAACAAAGGTTTCAATCAAGCTGAGGTCAAAATAGTCAGGATTGCCCTCTAACCCCTGATCAACGTAATGCTCAGGGTGATAGGTAAAGTCCAGCAGGGCAAACAGTTGATCGAGGCTAATCTCGGCTCCGGTATAGCGACGGGTGGAGCGGCGGCGGAGCAGGGTTGCTTCTAAGCCTTCCAGGTTGGGTTGCCAGTCGATCGGCAATGTCTGAACCGGAACTTTCAAACAAAACGGAAAGTTGTACTTGTCAGCAACGGCGGGCGGGGGCGTGACGGTCGTGTAGGCTGCCTCGCTAGCCTCGATTTGAGTTGCCTGATGGCAGTAGCCCAGGAGTTCACCATCGACCAAATCTGGATAGTCAGCCTGGACTGGCGAGGCTAAAGCCGTCGGCAACTGGGGCAAGTTTTGCTCAACTTCTAGCAAGTCCGCCAAACCAACAACCGCGATCGCCCCTTCCTGCTGCTCGTCTAAGTACAGGAGCTGATTCACCTGGCGATCGACAAAGCCGCCAATCAGGTGGGAGCGATAGTCATTTAGGCTGGCGGCCAGTTCAATGTTTCCCAGCAAATGTCCGCTATCCAGAAAAATCCGCCGATAGGCTCGGTCTTCGTAGCGCCAAGCGGAGCGAAAAAACACGGCTGTCATCACCAGGGCGATCGGCGTATGCTCTAGGGCCGGATGCCACAGACAAGCCTCTTGGAGGGCAGACCAGACGTTGCTTTCCCAAAATTGCAGCAGCGAGTGCGTAGAAGCCTGATAGTTGTACAGTCCCGCTGGCAAAAACGCATCTTCCCGGCAGACCAGATACACTTCAGCCGGATAGAGTCCGCCTGCCGAAGGAGCTGCCCTTAAATAAATTGGATTGCCCGGATAGGGAATCATGCCGGTCAGCCCATAGCTACAGTACAGCAGCCGAGACAGACGGCTCCACTGATTCGATTCGTCGAGGGGGGAATGCTCTTTCAAGTGAGCTTTCAGGTCAATCTGACCCCCCAGCTTGTAGTCCTTGTAGGGAGACGGCTGGCGATCAAAATCCAAGCCCCGCCCCGTCAGGGTTTGCGGGTCATACTTGGTGCGCTGGTGATAGTGCTGGGCGATCGAGATTGACGGCTCTGCCATAGCTGCACAACATGTCTGGGACAAATCCTGACTCTAGCATCAACTCTCCTGGGCTGTTTTAGGGGTGAGGAATCCTAAGAAAGTGTTAAGTAAGATTAACATTTGCCCCTGAAATTTTACATTCAAAAATGTCACTGAGTATAAATACACATTTAATTTCAGCCAATTAAATTCCGTCGATATGTCTATCCAACAGCAAGTAGCAGCTAGGTTACTCCTTGCCTATGCCCAAGGTGAACGCAATTTCAGCCAGATGGATCTATGCAAACTCAGCTTGTTTGAATCGGATCTGTCTGAAATTGATCTGTCTGGCAGTCAATTGTCCGCCGCTTATCTGCCCTACGTCAAAATGAACCGGGCAGTGCTCAAACAGGCAGACCTCCAAGCGGCCCAGTTAGCCAATGCTGAACTTTATCAGGCAAATCTGCAAGGCGCTGACCTCAGCCGAGCTAATTTGTGCTCCGCGAATTTGGTGGGCGCTAACCTGCGGGGCGCTAACCTGAACGGGGCAGACCTCCGCTACGCCAACCTGACTGGTGCAGATTTACGAGCGGCTAATTTAAGTCGAGCCAATTTAGAGCAGGCGATTTTAGACCAGGCCCAATTGAATGGTGCCAACTTATTTAAAGCCCTGAAAGTTAACTTAGAGTCAGCCATTTTTGACTACACAACCACCCAACCAGACGGGCATCACGAAGAGATGCTGTAGCTTTTTCGATCGGGGCCGGCGATCGCTCAGATTGTTGTGCTACCGATCTAATATTAATGCAGTCCTGTGATCGATGGCGCTTGCTCCAATCAGTTGGCTAACAAATTGAGAGCCAATCGCTGCAAGACCAGAATCAATTGGATCAAACGCTGGAATCATGTGATACTGCAATGCCGTTAGATACTTTCGTTGAACATCGATCTGATCAAAGTTGAGCAACCGCTCTTGCTGCTGTAGCTCAGCCTGGAGCCAACTGACATCTGGGCTGGCGATCGTATCGCCTGAAAAGAAGATCAGTGATGTTAAGGGCAGAAGATCAGCGCCTTTGTGTTGAATCAAATATTGAACCAACTGATCTTGAGGTCGGACTTTCAGCAACCCGCTGATCGCCGTTGGTGTTTTGAAACAGGGAGCCATGCACAGACTGGTTCGATAGGGAATATGCTGCGACTGAGGTAGGCTCTGAACATCTGTGAAATCAGCCGATGTTACTTCCCTTGTTCCCAACTCACGCTGGGCATCTTTTAAGAGTTCTAGCTGGACTTGCTTCTCAAACCCTAAAAATCGAATCAAGGCGATACACTCACAACCTAAACTATGTCCTACCAGGCAATGCTGACTGGGATCGGAATAGACCTCGGTTTGAAAGCCCATTTGCTGACCTGTACGAATTGCCTCCTGCTTGACTTGCTCAATTTGCGCCAAAAGGTCACTGGCAATCTTCCAATGGCTGAGTTCAGCAAACGAGTAGGAATAGGAATGAACCGTGAATCGCTGCTGCAACTGCTCTAATAGGCTTCTATACCAACACTGAACGCCCGTACCGAAAAAGTATCCTCCGATAAAGTGAACAATCCCGGCTGGATTAGGATGAACCGAGACAAAGCCATGGGAAAGCACAACTACCTTATTTTTCATTGTTATAAATTCTCTCCATTTAAAGGATTCTCGTTCAGCAAATCTTAAAACCCAGAGCCAATCCTAGTCTCTAGGTTAGTGCAAAGGGGTTGAACATCCTAGATAGGCCGCTTGCACTAATCATTTGTTGATTATTTGATCTCTGCCAAATAATCCAAAGGATAGATTTATTCATGATGGAAATATTGATACTCTCAGTTTTATTGCGCTTGAATATGCCATTCAAGATTTCTAAGGGTCAAGAAAAATTGCTGTGAAAAATAGCTGTCTGGACAACACTTCGACTAATTCTGTCTTAACCCTCAAGAAATCGTATTATCCTCTAGTTAAAACTCCTGCCTTACCTGAGTGCGAAGTCTGTGTGATTGTGCCTGTTCGCGACGAGGCGGAACTATTAGAAGTATGTTTGAAGGCTTTAGCCTGTCAAGTCGATTTTAACGGAAGACCTTTCAGTTTCGATCGCTATGAGGTTGTGTTACTCGTCAACAACTGTCGCGATGACTCTGCGGCGATCGCTCGGCAATTTTCATTGAATTATCCCGCTTTCAGGCTACACGTTGTCGAACGAACTCTGCCTGCGGCAGAAGCCTACATTGGTCGAGTCCGACAACTGCTAATGGACGAAGCCTATTACCGTCTGGCGGGTTTAGGCTTGGCAGGCGCTCAGAAAAGGATCATTGCCTCCACGGATGGCGATACTCAAGTTTCATCGACCTGGATTGCGGCAACGCTGCTGGAAATATCGCGCGGTGTAGATGCCGTCGGCGGCAGGATTGTGGCTGATCTCGTTAGCTGTGCAGCCTTAGATGCCTGCGTGAAAAAGCGCTACCTCCAGGGAGACCTTTATTACCAGCTCAGGGTTGAGCTTGAAACCTATCTAGACGCAATCCCTCACGATCACTGGCCGCGTCATGCTCAACACTACGGCGCAAGTCTAGCGGTAACAGCCCAAATGTACCGCCAAGCCGGGGGGATGCCAGCCGTTCGGACTCCAGAGGATGTCGCTTTTTATCGAGCTTTGTTAGGGGTTGGTGCGCGGTTCCGCCATAGTCCATTAGTGCAAGTCACCACCTCTGCGCGGCAAACTGTCCGAACGGAAAACGGGTTTGCCGCCCAGCTTAACGAATGGGCTGCAATGGGGCAGCAAAATCAGCCCTTTTTAGTCGAGTCTGCCCCTGCGATCGAAACTCAACTCAAGGTGCGACGACAGCTTCGCAACCTGTGGCATCGGATCTTAGATGGCTATCAACATACTGCCAAAGATATCGCCTCCTATGCCAACACTCTAGGAATTAATGCCCAATGGCTATGGGGAGAACTGACTCAGCCTCAAACTTTTGAACTGCTATTTGAGCGGATTGAAGCCCATCAACAACAAAACGAACTGTGGCAACAGCAGTGGCCCTTAGTCAGCCTTGAACAGGCGATCGCAGATTTGAATACTCGTTTGCAAAAGCTTCGCCTCCAGCAGTCGATCGGTGAAGCTGAACGCTTTTGCCACCCCTCATTGGCATCTGTCGAGCCGGGAGAGGTTAGTTTATGACCCCTGTCGCTGAAAATCCTCAGAACTACCGCGTCGGTTCACTGCGCTATCAGCAGCAGGCCTCCAGAACGATTTCAAAGCAGTTAGTTGAATGTTTAGATTACGGTGCCAAAATTGCCGCTTACTGTCAACAGAATGCGGCGGCAATTGACCACAACGGCGCTTTTCCAATTCAGGAGTTTGAGCAAATTGCTCAAGCGGGACTGCTGGCAATTGCTTTGCTGCCTGAGTGTGGGGGGCTAGGTCTCGGCATTGATGCAAGTCTGACCCACGAGCTACTGCTGTTGCTCAAACAGGTGGGCTGGGGCAATTTAGCGGTCGGACGAGTGTTTGAAGGTCATATTAACGCTCTGCAACTGATTCAAACCTTTGGGACGCGATCGCAGATTGAACACTATGCCCATGCAGCCCGCGATTTGCACAAAATCTTTGGGGTTTGGAATGCAGAAGCCAATGACGGCGTGAAAGTGATTCCCCTCCCAACCGGACGATACCGACTTGAGGGCAGTAAGACCTTTTGTTCTGGGGCGGGCTATGTCGAACGCCCGTTTGTGAATGGGGCCTTACCCGACGGCGGTTGGCAGATGTGTGTTGTGCCAATGGAGCAAGTTGAAACCCAACACGATCCCAATTGGTGGCAGCCTTCTGGAATGCGGGCCACCGCTAGCTATAAAGTTGACTTCACCAATGTTGAGTTAGAACCTGAAGCCATGATTGCCCAGCCAGGAGACTACAATCGACAGCCGTGGCTATCTGCTGGGGCCATCCGCTTTGTTGCCGTTCAGCTTGGCGGGGCAGAAGCCCTCTTTGATGCGACTCGTCAGTACCTCCAAAGCTTAAACCGCACCAATGACCCCTACCAGGAAGCCCGGATTGGCCAAATGGCGATCGCCATTGAAACTGGCAACCTTTGGCTAAAAGGAGCGGCTGATTTAATTGCAAACTACGCGCCCAGCTTTGGCGGAGATTGCGATCAGCTCAACCCAGACAGCGATCGGCTCGTGGTCTACGTCAATATGGCCAGATCTGCGATTGAACAAATTTGTATGGAGACGATTCAGCTCTGTGAGCGTTCGGTTGGCACCCGTGGGTTGCTGCCGCCCTATCCAATGGAGCGGATCATTCGAGACTTAAGCCTTTATTTACGACAACCCAACTTTGATCTCACGCTTCAGTCAGTTGGAAAGTTTGCCTTATCTGATTCTCAGTCCTATTTCCGATCGCTGGTATGACTTCTACGATTCATGACTCCTCACCGTTAGCCAAACCGCTAAAGTTACCCCTGTCCTCGATCGCAGAGATTGCGGCTGAGCCAGTTTTGGTCGTTGCGCCTCATCCAGACGATGAAACGCTAGGCTGCGCGGGGGCGATCGCCCTGCTGAGGGCGCGGGGCTACACTGTCCAGATCCTGGTTGTCAGCGATGGGGCGCAGTCTCATCCTAACTCTCAGAAATTTCCTGCCCCTGTTTTAACCGCACTCCGAGCCGCAGAAACCGATCGGGCAATGGCCATCCTGGGAGTTGAATCTGATCAGATTACTTTTTTAGAGTTACCGGATGGGGCTGTCCCGCATGCTGAGGCACCGGGCTTTGAAGCTGCTGTTAGTGCATGTTATACCTACCTGAAGACGGTAACTCCTAAACTGGTGTTTGCGCCGTGGCGATCTGATCCACATCCAGACCACCAGGCAACTTGGCAAATCCTGACTGCTGCCCTGGCGCAAGCGGTGCTTTCTCCGCGAGTGCTTGAGTACCCGATCTGGGACTGGGACCCTCAGCAGCGGCAGCTTTCAAGCCCAGACTTTCAGGCTGCTTGGCGCTTGGATATTGCTGAAGTAGTAACGCTCAAGCAGCAGGCAATCTCAGCCTACTGCTCTCAGACAACGGATCTGATTGATGACGACCCAACGGGTTTTCGTCTCAGCGCTCAAATGCTGGAAAACTTTGCCCAGTCTTGGGAAATTTACTTAGAAAGGAACCCCTAAACCAATGACTTCCGCTCAATCATTACCAGCAAGTTACTTTGAGGCTCTCTACCAAACTGATCCTGATCCGTGGAAGTTTGAAACGAGTGAATACGAAGCTCAGAAATATGCTGCCACGATAGCAGCCCTGCCTCAATCTCAATACGCTGCTGCCCTGGAAATTGGCGGATCGATTGGTGTTTTAACCCAGCAACTTGCTCAGCGTTGCGCTGCACTGTTGTCGATTGATGTTTCTAAGCTAGCTCAAGACCAAGCGATTCAGCGCTGTCAGCACCTGCCGCAGGTTCACTTTGAATTGATGAACTTCCCAGATCAATATCCAGATCAAAAGTTTGATCTTATTTTGGTTTCTGAGATTGGGTACTACTGGTGTCGCCAAGATTTGCTGACTGCCCAACAGCGAATTTTTGAACTTCTCCAGCCCGGTGGACACCTACTCTTAGTGCATTGGTTGCCCGTTTCTCCCGACTATCCGCTCACAGGGGATCAGGTTCATGACTCATTTTTAGAGCGTGTTCCAGTCAGCCTGCGGCACCTCCACAGTCAACGCAACACAAACTATCGTTTAGATCTTTTTGAGCAGATTTAGCACTCTTGCAGTCTTAAAAAGCGCTGACTCAGCAAGATACCCCGCCTCTAATGGCTTTGCAGGATCGAACCGTATTGCTTCTACAGCGACTCTCCTTCAGCCGCAAAGGCTTCTTCTAAGGGGTGCGACCTCAACTTGATTTAGGAAGTAAAAGGTGCTAATCCTAGGGAAACAATTTAGGCGGGAAAACTATGGCAGCACGATTAATCAGTGTTGAGGGAGGTCAAGTCAAGATAGAAGTGAC